>VAZL01000409.1 GCA_005883445.1 Alphaproteobacteria bacterium
CACGCCAAGTCCGGCGTCCTGTCGCAGCGCATCACGACGAGCATGCACAACACGACGCATATCGATGCGCCGGCGCATGTGGTGCAGGGCACGCCGTTCATCGACGAGGTTCCGTTGCCGCATTTCTTCGGCTCGGGAATCGTCGTCTCGATTCCGAAGAAGAAGTGGGAATCGATCACCTACGACGATCTCGAAAAGGCGGCCGGCGCGGCCGTGCGCCCGCGCGACGTCGTCATCGTCAACACCGGCTGGCACAAGGTCTACGAGGACAGCGAGGACTATTTCTGCCGCGCGCCCGGCTTCGTGCCGTCGGCGGGCAAGTGGTTCGTGGAGAAGAAGGTCAAGGTCGTCGGCCACGACACGCAAGCCAACGACCATCCGCTCGCCACCGCCATCGGCCCGCAGCGCAACGGCCCGCTGCATCCGCATCTCGCCGAGGAATACAAGGCGTGGTCGGGCGGCCGCGACTGGAAGGAGGATTTTCCGCACTGGGAGCCGGTCCATCGCATCCTGTTCAAGAACGGCATTCTCGGCATCGAGAATGTGGGCGGCGATCTCGACAAGGTCACCGGCCGGCGCTGCACCTTCGCGCTGTTTCCCTGGAACTGGGAGCGCGGCGACGGCTGCATCATTCGCCTGGTCGCCATCGTCGACCCCAAGGGCGCCTATCGGATCGAGAAGGGGGAGAAGTTCTGATGGAAGTCAAACATCTCAGCGAAGCCAAGCCGTACGAGGCGCCCAATCATCGCGGCTATTCCTCGCTGCGCCTGTTCGGCCTCGATGCCGGCGGGCCGAAACAGTTCACCGTCGGCCTCTCGCACTTCCTTCCCGGCGGCGGCGCCGGCCCCGACGCCTCGCCCACGGAGAAGGTCTACTACGTGCTCGCGGGCGAACTCACCCTCATCGCCGGCGGCAAGCAGACCGTGCTCAAGGCCAACGACGCTTGCTTCATCGGACCGAACGAAAGCCGCGAGATCGTCAATCGCGGCAACGAGGTCGTGACCATGCTGGTCGCGGTATCGACGCCGCAGAAGTGATGTCGATGGCCAACGAGCACACTCCGTCATGCGCGGGCTTGACCCGCTCATCCATCGCCTTGCGAAGATGATGGATTGCCGGCTCATAAGCGCGTTCACGCGCGTCTTCCGACGCGCTATGGCCGGCAATGACGGTGGAGAAACCGTCGTCGCTGCGAGTGTGTCATGTCCGAGGACTTCCTGAAAAATCCGCTCTCCCTGTTCGACATCCGCGGCAAGACCGCGATCGTCACCGGCGCCACCGGCGCGTTCGGCGCGCTGGCGGCGAAGGTGCTCGCCGGCGCCGGCGCCAACGTCGTGCTCTGCGCCAACAACGCCGGCGAACTGAAAAAAGTCGCGGCCGCCTGCGAACAGCTCGGCGGCAAGGTCGCGACGGTGGCCAAGCGGCCGAGCTCGGAAGCGAATTGCGACGCCATCGTCGACGCGTCGGTCAAGACCTTCGGCCGCGTCGACATCCTCGTGGTCGCGTCCGGACAGAACAAGGTGTCGAAGATCGTCGACCAGAAGCCGGAGGACTTTCTCGACGTCATGGACGCCAACGTGACGCAATCCTGGCTGATCGCGCGCGCCGCCGGGCGGCAGATGCTCAAGCAGGGCCAAGGCGGCAAAGTAATATTGATGTCGTCAGCGCGCGGACTTCTGGGCCATCCCGCCGGATACACCGCCTATTGCGCCTCGAAGTCGGCGGTCGACGGCATCACCAAGGCGCTGGGCTGCGAATGGGGCGACAGCGGCATCACCGTCAATGCGCTCGGCCCAACCGTGTTTCGCTCGCCGCTGACGCAATGGATGTTCGAGGATAGCGATCGCTCGCGGGACGTGCGCAAGGGTTTTCTCACCCGCGTTCCCAAGGGCCGGCTCGGCGAGCCGTCCGACCTCGCCGGGCCATTGTTGTTCCTCGCGTCCAAGGCGTCGGACTTCTACACCGGCCATATCCTCTATGCCGACGGCGGCTACACGGCGGGATGAGAATGGTGAAGGCGCGCATCGCCGTCATCGGCGCCGGGCTGATGGGCCACGGCATCGCCCAGGTGTTCGCGCTCGCCGGCCACGAGGTGTCGATCCACGATTCGATTTCAGCGAACCTCGACAGCGCCAAGGCGCGCATCCTGGCCAATCTCAAGGATCTCGGCGACGACTCCTCCGCCGTCGAGCGCGTGCGGCCGACGGCCGATCTCGCCGCCGCGGTGCGCGAGGCCGACTACGTCGTCGAGGCCGTGCTCGAAGATCTGCCGCTCAAGCAGAAACTGTTCGCCGAGATCGAAACGCACGTGCGTCCGGGGACGATCCTCGCCAGCAACACTTCAGTGATTCCGATCACGAAGATCATGGAAGGTTTGCGCGACCGCTCGCGCGCACTCGGTACTCATTGGTGGAACCCGCCCTATCTCGTGCCGCTGGTCGAGGTGATCGGCACGCAATGGACGTCGCCGGCGGCGATCGACTGGACCATGGCGCTGCACAAAGCGGCGGGCAAAATGCCGGTGCACGTGAAGAAGGACGTACCTGGCTTCGTCGGCAATCGCCTTCAGCACGCGCTGTGGCGGGAGGCGGTCGCGCTGGTCGAGCGCGGCATTTGCGATGCCGAGACCGTGGACACCGTGATCAAGGCGAGCTTCGGCCGGCGGCTCGCGGTCCTGGGTCCGCTCGAAAACGCCGATCTCGTCGGCACCGATCTGACGCTGGTGGCCAACGGCAAGCTCGGCTTCAAATCGGGCGAAGGCTTTCGCCCCTGGAGCGCGCAAGCGCAAGCCGCGTTGCGGGCGAAGGTGCTGCAACATCTCAAGAAGGCTCGCACGGCGGATGGCTGAGCAATGGCCGGCTTGCGTCCGGGAGTAACCACGATGGCGAGACCGAACGCGACAACGGAGGCTGATATGCCCAAGGACGCATCGCACGATTTCAACTCCCGCATTTCACGCCGAACGCTCGTCCGCGCCGGTCTCGGCGCCATCGCGGCGCCGGCGGTGCTGCGGGTGATTGCAGCCAACGCGCAGAGCCGCGTCATCAAGATCGGTCACGTCAGCCCGAAGACGGGGCCGCTCGCGGGCTTCGGCGAAGCCGACGGCTTTATCCTCGAACAGGTCCGCGGCATCCTGTCCAAGGGTTTGCAGAGCGGCGGGCGTACCTACCAGGTCCAGATCATCAGCAAGGATAGCCAGTCGAGCGGCAGCCGCGCCGCCGAGGTCGCCTCCGAGCTCATCCTCGGCGACAAGGTCGATCTCATCCTCGCGTCGGCGACGCCCGACACCACCAATCCGGTCGCCGATCAGGCTGAGGTCAACGAGGTGCCCTGCATCACCACCAACTGTCCGTGGCAGCCCTATTTCTTCGGGCGCAAGGGCGATCCGGCTAAGGGCTTCACCTGGACCTACCACTTCTTCTGGGGGCTCGAAGACGTCATCGGCGCGTTTTTGGCGCTGTGGGATTCGGCTGCGACCAACAAGGTGGTAGGCGGGCTCTTCCCCAACGACGCCGACGGCAATGCCTGGGGCGATCCGCAGCGCGGCCTGCCGCCGGCGCTCGCGAAGGCCGGCTACAAGCTCACCGATCCCGGCCGCTACCAGCTCATGAACAACGACTTCACCTCGCAGATTTCGGCGTTTAAGGCGGTCAATGCCGAGATCGTCACCGGCAACATGATCCCGCCCGACTTCGCCACCTTCTGGTCGCAGGCGGCGCAACAGGGCTTCCGCCCGAAGATCGTGACCATCGGCAAGGCGCTGCTGTTCCCGTCGGTGATCGAGTCGCTCGGCGCGCGCGGCAACGGCCTCACCACCGAAATCTGGTGGACGCCGAACCATCCGTTCAAGTCCGGCCTCACCGGGCAGAGCGCGAAGGAACTCACCGAGGCCTACGTCAACGCCACCAAACGGCCGTGGACGCAGCCGATCGGCTTCCAGCACGCGCTGTTCGAGGTTGCGCTCGACGTGCTCACACGTGCGAAGACGCTGGAGCCGAAGGCGATCCTCGATGCCGTGGTCGCGACCGATTACAAATCAATGGTCGGGGCGGTGAAGTGGACCGGTCAACCCGTCAAGAACGTCACCAAGACCCCGCTCGTCGCCGGACAGTGGCAGCGCAAGGACGACCGCTTCGATCTGGTCATCACCACCAACAAGACCGCGCCGGAGATCCCGGTGGGCGGACAGCTGCAGCTGTTGTCGTAGGTTTCCCCTGTCGATCGCTCACTCGTCATGAACTCCGCTCGTCCCCGCGAAAGCGGGGACCCAGATTCC
>VAZL01000410.1 GCA_005883445.1 Alphaproteobacteria bacterium
TCACCGATTCGACGCTGCTGTTCCTCGGCTACGGGCTGGCGGACTGGAACTTTCGCGTGCTGTTCCGCGCACTCGTCGAGTACCTGGACAAAAGCAGCACCCGTTCGCACGTCTCGGTTCAGCTCTCGCAAGTCCGGCAGGACATGACCGACGAGCAAAAAGAGAGTGTTCAAAAATATTTCGATAAACACTTCTCCAGCCTTCGCATCCGAGTTTTCTGGGGCACCTGCCGCGATTTCGTCTCCGAGTTGAGCCGGCGCTGGGAGGCCTTCAATGGCAGCGGCTGATCAACAGCCCTACGTCGGACCGCGTCCTTTCGGGCACGACGAAAAGGACCTCTTCTTCGGGCGCGACCGCGAGACGCGTGATCTGTGCTCCCTCGTCGTCGCCCATCCGATCGTTCTCCTCTACGCGGCTTCCGGCGCGGGCAAGTCGTCGCTGCTCAATGCAGGCTTGATCCCCCTGCTCGAAGCGCGCGGTTACGAGGTTCTGCCGTCGGCCCGCGTGAGCGGTCGGATACGCGATGCGGTCAATAACGCCGGCGTCGATAATGTCTATGCATTCAATATCCTATCGAGCTGGGCCGGCCCGAGCGTCGACCCCAGGGACCTGGTGAAGGTGGACATCGCCAGCTTCCTCGCCAGCCGCCCGCATCGAAAGGACGCGGCCGGTGAACCGGTGCTGCGGGTCGCCCTCCTGGATCAATTCGAGGAACTCTTTACGTTTGCGCGCGAGCGCTGGCAGGAGCGCGCAGCGTTGATTCGCCAGCTTGCCGAGGCGCTCGAACGCGATCCGCTGCTGCGCATCGTGCTTGTCATGCGACGGGAATTCGTCGCTCGACTCGAGACCTTCGCGCCGCTATTGCCGCAGGCGCTGCGCACGCGCTTTCCCCTCGACGAACTGGGCCCCAAAGCGGCCCAGGAGGCGATCGAGGGACCACTCGCGCGGACCGACAGAAAGATCGAGCCCGAGGCGAGTCAGCGGCTCGTGGAAGAACTGCGGACGGTCACGGTAAGAGGGGCGGGCGGCGAGGACATCGAGACCGTTGGTCCGTCCGTCGAGCCTGTGCAGCTGCAAGTCGCCTGCGCGAAGCTCTGGGACGATCTTCCCCCGGATGTCCACACGATCACGGCCGCTCACATCGAGACCTATGGCGACGTCGATAAAGCGCTGAAGCGGTTCTACGAAGACGCGCTCAGCGCTGCCGAGACGAAAACAGGCGTGTCCAAGGACCGCCTGCGTTTGTGGGTGGATCGCTATCTCATTACGCCCGGGGGGACGCGCGGCACGGTCTACCGCGGGCCGGAAAGCACCGGCCGTGAGGAACGGGCGATCCCCAACGCCGCCGTCGACGTTCTGGAGGAGAAGCACCTCATACGCGCCGAGGCGCGCGCCGGCGGCGAGCGTTGGTACGAGCTGACGCACGACCGCTTTGTCGGGCCGATCAGGGAGTCCAATCGAGTCTGGAAAGAACACTACGAACGCCGGCAGCGGCGGTGGAAATTGCTGCGCGCCACGGGGCTCGGTGCGAGCGTCGGTGTGGCACTCGTGGGTATACTCTTTTACGCCGCGTTGAGGTACTTCACCGAGTACGATCGCACCGACGGCGCGATCAACGAGCTGGTCAGGCTCCACGCACGCGACTCTGAGGCTGCTGAACGAAAGGCGCCGACGGTGCTCGGCAATGTTGCCGCCTACCTTTGGCAGCAAAACAAGCTCGAGCACCTGACAGACCTGCTGAAGCTCGCCACGCCCGTGATCACGGAGCAGTACCGCACGGACCGCAGGGTGGGCGCCGTCATGCCGCAAGTCAGCGGTGACGCGCGCTGGCCGATTGAGCTGCGTTACAACCCGGACCGCGACGTGGACATTGGTCGACTTCTTTATGAATGGCGGGTCGTTGCGATACAAATGATGGACACGTGGGGTGTCCCGCCGCCGCCAGCGTTGAAGGTCAGTGCAGACAAGAACGTGCCGCTGCACGATGTCGTCGTGATGGCTGGCAACGTGGAGACGCGCATAGAGGTACCCACGCTGCGGTCGTTCGTCCTCGTCTCCGAGAACGAGATGCCGGAGCGGTTGCAAGCGTGGTTCGACGCGCACAAGACGCAGTGGGCGCGCGTCGAGGCCGATGCCCTGAAAGATGGCGGGCCGTGGTGGCTGGTGCCGTCCTGGACCCAACCGCTGTTCGAGGCCGCCGGCCATCAGGTATCGCCCAAAGAGGCGCTGATCGCGGCGGCGCTCGGACAGGTCCTGACCGCCCAGCCGAGACTGACACTCAACGCTCAGAACGTCGCCTATCTTCTGAGCCGTCTGGAAGGCGCTGGATTCAAGCGCACCGTCGCCGAGGCTCTGGCTTCCCGCGGTGGCATCGACGGGCTCGTCGAGGATTTGCGCGCCCTCGTCGCACGCGGCTATCCGCTCGTGAACCTGGAATACGTGCTCGACAGCCTGGCGGCCTATCCGCGCTCGCAATTCTCGTCCGCGGCCGTCGCCGAGCAGGTCGAGAAGGACCAAACCGCCGCAACGTTGCGGGGCGGCGTCCGGTTTGCCGGGGCGCGCGGTGCTACTGCCGAAGCCGCGGGGTCCGCCGCGGCCGAGGACATCGTTCCTTACCGCGACATGGCTGACCGCAAGACGAACAACCCACAACCTCTGCGCGTTTACATCGGCGATGAGCTGGTAGACTCCTTTGCTACGTCGGACGGTAAATTGCGCCCGGAGATCCTGAAAGCGCAGGCAGATCTTCGCGGCGAACTATTCAAGCGTTTCGGTATCGTAGCGCCGGACGTGAGTTTCAGCGCTTCGAACTTGGACCCGTCGCGTAGGCTGGCGCCCTCGCAATCGAGGTTCCCGACCCCGACCGCGCCGTCGATCAGTTCATCGGCGAGTTACGCCGGCGGTTGCTCGCATGGCGTACGTGGTGGGTCACGGCTGACTACGTAGACAAGCAGCTAGAAAGGAATGAGCCGCTGAAGACTTGGTTACTCGAGCGGTACGCGCTGAGCGACATCAAGTCGCTTTTGCGCGGCGTGCTGGCACCGACCGATGCCGAGCTCGGCGCCTACAATGCCGAGGGCGTCGACGGCGCGCTACGGCGTGTCGCTCCCGGCCAGTCCCTGCGCGAGCTCGACTGGCTCCTCGGCAGCCTCGTCTTTTGGTCGCAGGCCGGTCTCGATGGCGCGCAACTGGTGCGGGCCATGCAGGACACCCAGGCGGCGCGACTCGCGCCCGACCCGCAATCTTCGCCCGCACCTCCGGCAATGGCAGTCCTCGCGGGAATCGACGCCCTCGAGCAACGAGATTTTCCGCGCGCCGAGCAGCGGTTTGGCGAGGCGGTGGCGGCTGACCGACGCGGTGCCATTGCGAGCTTTCCCGCGGCCTACGCAAGTCGCGACGCCGTGAGCGTGAAGGGCGCGCTCAACAAAGTGAACCAGGCCTGCATCGACTCCGACAGCTACGACGAGCAAGCGCGCTTCGAGCTCGAAGACTTGCTCGCGGGTCATGAGGATGCGATCGCCGACCCCGACCGGGTACGCCTCGAGTATTGTCTGTTCCTGTTCGAACGTTCGCTCGTGCAGCTCCATGGCGCGGGTCAGATGCGCGCCAGTCTCAAGACGTTGAACACACCGCGGTACAGCAGCCTCTGGACTCTCGAGCTGAGCGGGCGAAGCTTCGACCCGCCGCCGGACCTGGCGGCGGCGGAAAATTGGCTCGCCAGCGCTTTTCGGGAGTGGAAAGAAACGGAAGAGGACGAGGCGAATGCTCAAAACGCGCTTCTGGAGCTGAGAAATCGTTACAATGCTCGATCGGCTCCCCGCTGGTACTTGGATTTGCTGCAGCGCCTGGCAGAACTCCGTCCGAAAAACTTCTATATCGCGTATGACCTTGGGGATTGGCTTTCCGACGGCAGCGATGAGGCCGATGTCGACAAGGGCCGCTTCTGGCTCGAGCGAGCGCGAGAACGAATTGATGGACCCGCCGTGTCAGACGCCGAGAGGCCCCGGTTGAGCGCCTGGATCTCCT
>VAZL01000411.1 GCA_005883445.1 Alphaproteobacteria bacterium
GGCGTTGACGCAGTACGCCCACGAGCAGGGCTTGATCGATCGCAAGGTCACCGCCGAGGAGTTGTTCCACCCTTCGATGTTCGAGATTTCGAAAGTCTGATAGACAATTCGAATGATCGGGCGCAGCGCAGGACGAGCGAAATTCGTATGAGTGCGATCGTGTGGAGCCGATGATGCAGCACGATGATCGGGTGATCGTGGTCGGCGCCGGCCCTGTGGGGGCGGTGACGGCTCTCGCTTTGGTCAAGAAAGGCATCCCGGTCACGCTCCTCGAGGCCGAAGCGGAACCGCCGGAGGATCAGCGCGCCGCCACGATCCATCCGCCGACCGTGCAAATGCTGGCCGAGCTCGGGCTCAAGGATGAAGCCTTTGCCGAAGACGCCAGCGGCGGAATGCTCTCGCCGGTCTTCCACTTTCGCGACCGCGTCAGCGGCGAACTCGTCGCCGTGTTCGACCTCGGCCTGCTCGAGGGCGAAGTGCCCTATCCGTTCGTGGTGCAGTGGGAGCAATACAAGCTGGTGCGGGCGGCAAAGCCGCATATCGAGGCGAGCGGCATCGCCGAGGTCCGTTTTTCCACCAAAGTCACGGGTCTCGAGCAGGGCGCCGACCACGTCGATGTGACCATCATCAACGCCGCCGGCGAGACCGAAAAACTTCGCGGCCGCTACGTTATCGGCGCCGATGGCGGGCGCAGCACCGTGCGGCGGCTGGCGGAGATCGAGTTCGAGGGTTTCACCTGGCCCGAGCGCTTCATCAAGATCGGCACCAGCTTCGACTTCGGCGCAACCGGCCGCGGCTTTTGCACCCGCAACTATTTTTCCGACCCGAACGAATGGCTCAACCTGTTCAAGGTCAAGGGCAACGGCCCGCCCGGAATCTGGCGCGGCATCATGCCGGTTCCGCCGGAGGAATCCGACGAACAAGCCCTGAGCATGGAAGGCATCCAGCGCCGCCTGCAGGGCATCCACCCCAGGGAGGGCGGATACGAGATCCCTTATCACGCGCTCTATGCCGTGCATCAGCGGGTGGCCGCGACCTTCAACAAGGGCCGCGTGCTGCTCGCCGGCGACAGCGCCCACGTCAACAATCCGATCGGCGGCATGGGCATGAACGGCGGCATCCACGACGCGATGAATCTCACGGCCAAGCTCGCCGATGTCTGGTTCGGCCGCGCCAAGCCCGATGTGTTCGACCGCTACACGCGCCAGCGGCGCAAGGCGCAAGTCGACTACGTGCAAGCGCAGACGATCCAGAACAAGAAATCGCTCGAGGAAAAAGACCCGGTCATCCGCCGCCAGCATCTCGACGAGCTGCGGCGTATCTCGGAGAACGTGAAGCTGCACAAGCAGTTCCTGTATCGGGCCGCGCTCATCGACAGCCTCAATTCGGCCAACGCGGTGCAGTGACTAGCGAAAAGGCCGCAGCTTCTTTCACTTGAGCGCGTCTCCCCACTTCTGCTCGATCGCCCGCGCCTCCGTGAGGGAGAGCGCCGACGTCGGCGGGAATTGCTCGATCCACGCGAACGGCCGACATGCTTCGATGATCACTTTCGAATGCGAGGTGACGCCGCGCGACTTGTCGTCCGGCGAAATCCGCGGATCGAGCGCCGAGCTCCAGGCGTTGCGGACGATGTCGATTTGCTCCGACGGCTCGCAACGCGTCGCCACCGCCCACATGACGTCGTTGAGATTGGACGGATCGACATCCTCGTCCACGACGACGACCAGACGCGCCATGTAGCTGTGGGCCGCGGCGACGAGGGCGGCTCGCTTGGCATGGCCATCGTAGCGCTGCTTGAGCGCGACCACGGTCATGAGCTGCGAGACGTGCTGCCAGGCGCCCACCACGTCGGTGACGCCGGCGGCGTCGAGATTCTGCCAGATCGTCGCGGCGCGGAACGGCAGCCCGAAATGAAAGCGCGGCGGCTTCATCGGCGGCGATCCCAATAGAATCGGATCGCTGCGATGATGGACCGCGCTCACGTCCATGACCGGCGCCGGCCGCGCCTGCGAGGCGTAATAGCCGGTGAATTCGCCGAATGGTCCTTCCGGCAGCGTGGTCTCGCTCACCGGCAGGAGATGACCTTCGAACACGATCTCGGCGTGCGCCGGGATCGGAAGGCCGGTCAGCGGCCCGGGATGGACCTCGATCGGTGCACCTTTGATGGCGCCGGCGAATTCGTATTCCGATTGCCCCGCCGGCAAATATTCAAAGCCGGCGACGAACAGCGCCGGGTCCTCGCCATTGACGATCGCGAGCGGACAGGGCTTGCCCTGCTCCCAGTATTTCTTGGCGATAATGGCGCCGTGCCGGCCGGCATGGTCGAATTGCACGGTGACCTTGTCTCGGCCGTGCACCTGAACGCGGTAGATCGAGGCATTGATCCAGCCGCCGTCGGGATCGCGCATGATCACGATCGAGCCGGAGCCGATGAAGGGGCCGCCGTCGTGGCGATGCCAGATCGGCGCCGGAAACCTGGCGAGGTCGACGTCTTTGCCCCTGACGGTGTGCTGCAGAAAGGCGGCGTCCTTGACGACTACGGGCGCGCGCGGCTGCAGCGTCTTGCGCTTCTCCATCCAGGCCTTGAGCGCGTCGAGCGGCCGCAATCCCGGGTCGATGCCGAGCGCGAGCGCGGCCCGTTGCGGGCTGGTGGTGGCGTTGGTGAAGATGCGAAAGCCGCGCGGAAAGCCCTTGATGCCGTCGAACAGAAGGGCTGGGCCATCGGGCCGCCCCGCCGCCGCCTCGGTGACGGCGCCGATCTCGAAGCGAGGGTCCGCTTCCTCGATGCGCCGCAGCGCGCCGAGCTTGTCGACGAGCTCGATGAATTCGCGCAAGTCCTTGTACATTCGGTTCGCCCCTGCCGCGCTCGATGCGTGCGCAGGATAGCAGCCTGCGCGCCTTGTGGTCAGGCGCGGTTCCTCGCTATTCTTTGTCACCCCGATGGCTCAAGAAGGACAAAGATCATGGCCAAGCTTCGCCACATCGCGCTCATCGT
>VAZL01000412.1 GCA_005883445.1 Alphaproteobacteria bacterium
AATGTGCGTGGCGCGACCGCTTACTCCGCCGCCTGCGCAAAGGCCACGTTGCGTCCGCCGTAACGGCGCACGCGCACATTGGCCTGCTCGGCATGGGCGTAGAAGCCCTCGAGGATGCAGAGCCGCGAGCAATATTCGCCGACCAGGGCGGATGCCTCGTCGGTGAGCACGTTTTGATAGGTGCAGGTCTTGAGGAATTTTCCCACCCACAGGCCGCCGGTGTAGCGCGCGGCCTTCTTGGTCGGCAGCGTGTGATTGGTTCCGATCACCTTGTCGCCGTAGGCGACATTGGTGCGGGGCCCGAGAAACAGCGAGCCGTAGTTCTTCATGTTGGCGAGGAAGTAATCCGGATTTCGCGTCATCACTTGGACGTGCTCGGAGGCGACGCGGTCGGCCTCGCGCACCATCTCCTCCTCGCCGTCGCACACGATGACCTCGCCGAAATCCGCCCACGCTTTGCCGGCGGCGTCGGCGGTCGGAAGCAGCGTGAGCAGCCGGTCGACCTCGCGCATGGTCTCGCGCGCAAGCTTCTCCGAATTGGTGATGAGAATGGCGGGCGAGGTCGGGCCGTGCTCGGCCTGGCCGAGCAGATCGGTGGCGCAGATCTCGCCGTCGACGCTGTCGTCGGCGATGATCAGCGTTTCGGTCGGGCCCGCGAGCAGATCGATGCCGACGCGGCCGAAGAGCTGACGCTTGGCTTCCGCCACGTAGGCGTTGCCGGGCCCCACGATCATGTCGACGGCGCCGATGGTCTCGGTGCCCAGCGCCATAGCGGCAACCGCCTGCACGCCGCCGAGCACGTAGATGTCGTCGGCGCCGCCGAAGTGCATGGCGGCGACGATGGCCGGGTGCGGCCCGCCCTTGAACGGCGGCGCACAGGCGACGATGCGCTTCACGCCCGCCACGCGCGCGGTCACGATCGACATATGCGCCGAGGCGACCATCGGATAGCGTCCGCCCGGTACGTAGCAGCCGATCGAATTCACCGGGATGTGCCGGTGACCGAGCACGACGCCGGGCAGCGTCTCGACCTCGAGATCGCGCAGCGTCTCCTTCTGCTTCTGCGCGAAATTGCGCACCTGCGTCTGCGCGAACTTGATGTCGTCGAGGTCGCGTTTGCGCAGCTGCGATATCGCGCGCTCGATCTCGGGGGCGGTAAGCTTGAACGAGGGCGGCGACCAGTTGTCGAATTTTTGCGACAGCTCGCGCACCGCCGCATCGCGCCGCGCCTCGACCTCGGCGAGGATGTTTTCCACCGTCTCGCGCACCTTGGCATCGGCGGCTTTGATCGCGCTCGCGTCCATTCCGCGCTTGAGATAGCGGGCCATGGGGGCCTCCGTTTATCGTTCATAGCAGCCGGTCTTGTTCCGGCCGCGCACGTCTTCACGTCCACTATACCTAAAGACGCGCAGCGTCCGAACGCTGGTTTGCCGCGGCATCGGGCATTTGGATGACGCCGACGGCGTCATTTGATTGCCTGCGGATTGATCGGCGAGCCGGTGCCGCCGGTGATGATCAGCGGCGGTCCGCAGAAGAAGAATTCGTAGACGCCGTCCTTGGCGCAATCCTGCGCCAGATCCTTGAGATAGAAGATTTCGCCCATGCACAGCCCCATGGCGGGAATGACCACCCAGTGCCAGGGCTGGTTCGCTTCCGTGGTCTCGTTCGGCCGCACCTCGACGCCCCAGGTATCCGTGCAGATGGCGGCGATCTCTTTGTCCTGGCACCAGTAACAATTCTCGAACCTGACGCCGGGCGCGTCGCCGCCGGCGTAGCCGCCCCATTTCTTCTCCTCGAGGCAGCGCTCCATCTGTCCGGTGCGAATGATGACGAAGTCGCCGCGGCCGATCTCGACCTTCTGCTGCTTGGCGCATCGATCGAGCTCGTCGTTGGAAATGTCTTCGCCGTCCTTGAGCCAGTCGACGCCGCGGAAACGCGCGATGTCGAGCAGCACGCCGCGCCCCACCATCTTGTTCTTGGAATGCTCGATGCCCAGCACGTTCAGCCCCTTGGCGTCGATGAGCTTGGCGTCATAGCCGTTGTAGGCCTTGTCCTCGTAGAAGATGTGCCCGAGCGCATCCCAGTGCGTGGCCCCCTGCACGCACAGGTTCAGCGTGTCGTCGGCGTAGCGGATCTTGTTCCAGTCCTGCCGGCCGGCGATGGCGTCGGTGCCGGTCGCCAGCATCTGATGGATCGGATTGAAGCGTCCTCCGAACAGGCCGGTCTGCGGGCCGTTGCTGTCGAGCGGGATGCCGAGCGCAAACACCTTGCCGGTGCGGATCAGACGAGCGGCCTTGACGATATCCTCCGGCCTGACGTGGTTGAGCGTGCCGATCTGGTCGTCCTTGCCCCAGCGCCCCCAATTCTTCAGCTTCTGCGTCGCCTCGGCAATCGCTTGCTTGCCCACTTTGATGTTCATGTGCCGTGTCCTCTCATTGCTCTTTCGCGACCGCCCGGAAGCTCATCACGCCCGCGTCGATTCGCTGATCCGCCCCAATGCCTGCAAAATCCGCCCGGGCGTGAACGGCATATGCGTGAGCGGCTCGGCGCCGAGCGGGCGCAGCGCGTCGTTAATGGCGTTCATGATCGCACCGGGCGCGCCGGCGGTGCCGGCTTCGCCGGCGCCTTTTGCGCCCAGCTCGGAATCGCCGGTCGGGGTGACCACGTGGCTGACTTCGATGTCGGGCATCTCGGCCGCCATCGGAACGAGATAGTCCGCCATGTTTCCGTTGAGCAGTTGGCCGCGCGCGTCGTAGATGCAGTGCTCGAACAGCGCCCCGCCGATCCCTTGCACCACGCCGCCGCGAATCTGTTCGTCGACGAGCTGCGGATTGATGACCGTGCCGCAGTCCTCCACGCACCAGTGCTTGAGCAGTTTCACGATACCGGAATCGGTGTCGACTTCGAGGTAGCTCGCCTGCACGCCATTGGTGAAAGCGAACGGCCAGGCGCGCGGCACATAGTGGCGCGTCGCCATCAGCTCGGCCTGGAAGCCCGGCGGCAGCGTATCCGGACGGAAATAGGCGATGCGCGCGAGCTCGTGCAGGGGAAGGCGTTCGCTGCCGCTGTCGCGATCGACCACGGCGCCGTTGCGGATATCGAGATTTTCCGGCTTGGCCTGCAAGATGGAAGCGGCGCAGGCGAGCACGTTGGCGCGCAGCGCCTTGCCGGCCTGCCAGGCGGCTTCCCCGCCGATGCCGGCCGCGCGGGAGGCCCAGGTGCCGCCACCGTAAGGTGTATTGTCGGTGTCGCCGGTGATGACCCGCACGCGCTCGATCGGCACGCCGAAAGCGGAGGCTGCGACCTGTGCGA
Organism: Alphaproteobacteria bacterium; assembly: GCA_005883445.1. Classification (GTDB taxonomy): domain Bacteria; phylum Pseudomonadota; class Alphaproteobacteria; order Rhizobiales; family Xanthobacteraceae; genus VAZQ01. The sequence continues at coordinate 3,313 of VAZL01000412.1, forward strand.
GGACGGCCTCGGCGCCTTGGCCCTGCTCGGTGACGCCGCTCTGGCAGATGATCGCGCCTTGCGCATCGAGCCTTATGGTGACGCCGTCCTGCGCGGAGATTTTTGCGCCGCCGACGCCGTAGAACGCTGCGCTCGGATTGGTCACCTCGATGAAGGAGGCAAAGCCGATGCCGCGATGGATGCCTTGCGCGCGCAGCCGCTTCTGCTCGGCGCGCAGCCCGGCGTAATTCATCATGGCGTCGAGATGGGCGAGCGACTCGTGGTGCGACAGCGCCTCGAACTTGATCCCGGATGGACCGCTGGAAGGATGGGCGTCGTCCGGGATGAGATTGCGGCGCCGGATTTCCAGCGGGTCCATGCCGATCTTGGCGGCGGCCAATTCGACGAGGCCCTCGGTCACCGCGGTCGCGATCGGATGGCCGACGGCGCGATACTGGCACATGACGTTCTTGTTCTGGAACACGACGCGCGCGCGGGCACGGTAGTTCGGGCAGACGTAAGGCCCGCCGGTGAGGTTGACGATCTG
>VAZL01000413.1 GCA_005883445.1 Alphaproteobacteria bacterium
CCGACGCTCATGCGCAACGCATTCGGCAGCTTGTACGCTTTGACCCGACGCAAGATCAGTCCGCGCTGGGTGAGGAAGGCGTCGGCGTCCTCCGCGGTGCGGCCTCGCTCGTGGGGGAAGTGGATCAGCACGAAATTCGCGATGCTTGGGGTCACCTCGAACCCGAGCTTGCGGATTTCCACCTCCAGCCACGCCCGCCATTTCTCATTGTGCGCGCGGGATGTTTCCAGATGCGCGCTGTCTTGCAGCGCGGCTATGCCCGCCGCCATCGCCGGCGCATTGACGTTAAACGGCCCGCGGATGCGATTGATGGCCTCGACGACGTGCGCCGGCCCGTAGAGCCAGCCCAGGCGCAGGGCCGCCAGCCCATGGATTTTCGAAAACGTGCGGCACATGACCACGTTCTCGGAAGTGGCAACGAGCTCGATGCCTACCTCGTAGTCGTTGCGGCGCACGTATTCGGCGTATGCGGCATCGAGCACGAGCAGCACATGCCGCGGCAGGCCGCGATGCAGCCGCTTGACTTCGTCGAACGGCACGTAAGTGCCGGTCGGGTTGTTGGGGTTGGCGAGAAAAACGACCTTGGTGCGCTCGCTCACCGCGGCGAGCATGGCGTCGACGTCGGCCGTGTAGTTCTTCTCTGCCGCCGCAATCGGCGTCGCGCCGGAGCCGCGGATGGCGATCGGGTAGACCAGGAACGCGTGGGTGGTGTGAATCGCCTCGTCGCCGTCGCGCAGATAGGCGTCGGCGATCAGGTTCAAAAGGTCGTCGGAGCCCGCGCCGCAGACGATGCGGCTGGGATCGAGCCCGAACGTGCGCCCGATCGCCTCGCGCAGCGCGGTCGAGTCGCCGTCGGGATAATCTTGCAGGTGCTCACCGACGGCGTGATAGGCGGCGACCGCCTTCGGGCTCGGTCCGAGCGGGGTTTCGTTCGACGACAGCTTGAACACGCGGGCGACGCCGGGCGCCTTGCTCTTGCCCGGCACGTAGGGATCGATCGCGAGCACGCCGGGGCGCGGTTGCGGACGTTGCAGGGCGGACATTTCACACTCCGGGATTTACCGGCCGGTAGGGAGCGGCCGCGCGCCTTCGGCGGAGACCCTATAGCGGGTTGCGTGGCTTCCGACGAGGGCCGTGGCGCGCACGGAGGCGCCGGCTTTGACCAGTGTGTCGGTCACTCGATCGATGCTGCCACCTTGCGGCACCGATATGAGTAGCGCCGCACCATCGAAGGCGCGATCGGGCACGGCGATCACCTCGGCGAGCGGGCCGATCGCCTGCGTCGCCGACTTGCTCCAGCCGGCGACCCGCACGCTCCACATCTTCACCTCCTTGACCATGGCGTCCGCCGCGGCACGCGAAACGACGAAGACCGGCACGCCGGCTGGATGGTCCGCGCGCTCAACAAATGGCAGCCGAGCGATGACCTTCGGTGCCGTATCGAACTCGAGCGCGCTCCACCACGCGCCGGCGCCCGCCACACTAAAGGCCGGCACCAGGCCGAGATCGCCCTTGGAGTCGGAGACCGCCGCCACCACGCTTGCGGCCCCCATATGCGGCATAAACGGCACCGTGAAGCCGAAATGGAAGCGGGCGGAATCGCGCATCGCCGCGTCCCCTGCCGACAGGTCGGCGTGGACCGAGAACGGCGCCTGCACATAGGTGAAGGTTGAAATAATGACCCGCCAGATGCCCTCGGCGGTGTCGAGCGGTAGGATTCCTTTGTGGCGGTCGACCAGCCGTCGCATCATCTCCGCTTCGCGCGCGGGGCGGAATGCGGAGCCGGTTTCCTGCGTCTGCTTCGCGGCAATGAGGCGATCGATGATCTCGCCGCGCTCCATCAGGAGGCCGTGCATCGCCTCGTCGATGCGGTCGATTTCGCGCCGCAGATCGGCGAGCGAGGGTGTTTGGGACCGTGACGGTTTCACCATGGCACGTCTTTGCCGCCTGCTTGCACCCGCGACTGGCGCGGCATTGATAGGTGGGGCAACAGGTTAAAGCAAAGAAAACATTGACAGCAGCGCCGCGCGGCCTATCTAAGCCGCTCGCGCCAGCCTAAGGTCAGGCAGGTCGCATGGATCGGCGGCCATTCCGCTTCGCCGGCCGGATTGTAACGATGGTCGAGGCCGATTTCAGCGTCGCACTTCATCCCGCCGACCGCGCGCGCGAGGCCGACAATCCCCACTCGCTCGTCGTCCGCTTCGGCATGGATAAGCCGCTGGCGCTCGATGCCGGCATCGAGCTCGCCCCATTCCAGATCGGTTACCAGACCTATGGCACGCTCAATGCCGAGCGCAGCAACGCGGTGCTGATCTGCCATGCGCTGACCGGCGACCAGCACGTCGCCAACCTCCATCCGGTGACGCAGAAGCCGGGCTGGTGGGAAACGATGGTCGGTCCCGGCCGGCCAATCGACACCGGGCGCTATTTCGTCATTTGCCCGAACGTGCTCGGCGCCTGCATGGGCACCACGGGGCCGGCTTCGACCAATCCCAAGACCGGCATGCCCTGGGGTCTCGAGTTCCCCGTCATCACCATTCGCGACATGGTGCGCGCGCAGGCCATGCTGCTCGACCACCTCGGGATCGCCTCGCTGTTCTCAATGGCTGGCGGCTCGATGGGCGGCATGCAGGTGCTGCAATGGTGCACGAGCTATCCGCGGCGAGTGTTCTCGGCGCTTCCCATCGCCACCTCGACCCGCCATTCGGCGCAGAACATTGCCTTCCACGAGGTCGGCCGGCAGGCGGTGATGGCGGACCCGGAATGGCGGCACGGACGCTATTTCGCCGAAGGCACCAATCCGCAGCGCGGGCTCGCCGTCGCGCGCATGGGCAACCACATCACGTATCTCTCCGACGCGGCCTTGCACCGCAAGTTCGGCCGCCGCTTCCAGGACCGCGACAATCCCACGTTTTCCTTCGACGCCGACTTCCAGGTGGAGAGCTACCTGCGCCACCAGGGTAGCAGCTTCGTCGAGCGCTTCGATGCCAACTCCTATCTCTATCTCACCCGCGCGATGGATTATTTCGATCTCGCAGCGGATTACGACGGCGTGCTCGCTCACGCGTTCAAGGACACGCCGACGCGGTTTTGCGTGGTCTCCTTTACGTCGGACTGGCTCTTCCCCACGTCGGA
>VAZL01000414.1 GCA_005883445.1 Alphaproteobacteria bacterium
CCGCACCCTTGGTGGCCAGGATGTCGCTCTGAATGAGTTCGGCGACGTTGCGCGGCTGCGCGACGCTGGCGCCGATGACGGTGGCAAGGATGGCGGGGGTAAACATTCCAATGCCGTAGGTGCCGAGGTCCTGCAGAAACCACGGCACCGACGCCAGGATGGTGCGGTCGAGGTTTATCCGCTGAAACAGCGCGGACCAGGGCGCTTCTCCCCACTGGTGCTCGTGGTGCTTGTCGCGAGCTTGGGCGCGATGCAGAATCACTTCTTTCGGATATAGGGGATCGCGGAGGAGAAGCCGTTCGGTAGCGGCTTCGGCCTCCTCAACGCGGCCGCGAAACATCAGCCACAGCGGGCTTTGGACGATGAAGAAACGGCCGATGATGACCGGCACCGCAAGTACGAGGGTGCTGGCATACATCCACCGCCACGCCGCGACGTCGGGGTTCTCGAACAGGATCACGAAACCGACGGCCGTGCCCACCAAGGCGCCTATCGCTTGAAAGCCGAACGCCCCCAGCACCATTCGGCCCCGAATGCGGCTCGGAATGCTTTCGGAAATGATCAGGTGGGCCGTGGGATAGTCGCACCCGAGCGCGACGCCGATGCCGACCAGGGCGGCCACCACGACGAGATAGGACGGACTCAACGTCAGCAGCACGGTGAAGATGCCGAAAAGTACCATCTCGACGATGAACATCTGCTTTCGGCCGTAGCGATCGGCCAGCCCGCCGAGCGTCGCGGCCCCGATCAGAATGCCGAACAACGAGGCAGCGGCGACGACGCCCTTCTCGGTGGCGCCCAAGGCGAATTCTTTCGCCATCAGCGGCAAAGCCACACCGGTGGTGAAGACCACCATGCCTTCGAAAAGCTTGCCGGCAGCGGCGAGCCACCAAATGAACCACTGCATATTGGTGATGGGGCCATGGTGGACTGGCGTCGCATCCGCCCAGACCGGCCTCTCATCGATGTAGTCTTGGACGCTCCTGCCGGATCCCTCAGTCGGGATCGGCGGCCTGCTTTCCGGGGTCATGGGAGAAGCCGAATTTATTCGCGTGAGATTTCGGAAAGATTGTGCGCACGAGAAGCCGCGGAGGACGCGCCGCGGCAAATCGTTCTGACGATTGCCGCTCGACCACCAGACCATTTACGCCCGCGTTCGACAGCTTGGGCGACCGGGCCCGATTTGCCCGTGCCTGAAAGTCGAACGTCGTGCCTAACCGCCGCTGGTGGACCTCAATCCATCGGCTCGACTTTCACGATCGAGGCACCGTGGTTGCTGCCGACCCAAAACGTCACCGGAGTGGTCGAGTTGTCCACGAACACGCGGCGGATGTTAGTCGTCTTCGGTAACAGATATTCGACGAACTCCCCGGTGTTGGGATTTAGTCGCGACACGCGATCGCTCAACATCGAGCCGGTCCAGGCTTCGCCGTTCTTGTCGGTAACGACGTCGTAGGGTTGCGCCCACGGCGTCGGCAGCACCCATTCCTCGATCTTCTCGGTGTTCGGATCGAACATCCCGATGGCGTTGCCGGCATATTCGGCAAACCAGAGCCGGTTGTGCTCGTCGACGCGGCCGCGGCGTGGGCGCGAGTTCGCGATGGGCGAGCGGTAGACGGTGAGGTTGCCGGTCTTGGCGTCGAGCTTGCCGATATTCGAGGAGGAGAAATCGAGCAGATAGAGATTGTTGCCGTGGTCAGCGGGAATGCCGTAGGACGTGATGGTTCGGTTGTTGCTCGGATCCTTGAACGATCCGAGGTTCTCCCACTCCCCCGTCGCCGGATCGAGCCGCAGGATCTGCGCGCGGTCGGAGTTCTTGACCCATACCTTGCCGTCGAGATGGGAATAGGTCGGCGTGAGGAACGCCTGCTGGGTGGCGTCCGTTTGCCACTGCTGCGGCACCTTCCAGGTCTGAAATGTTTCGGTCTTCTTGTCGAATTTGGCGACACCGCCCTGATACATCATGGCGATCCAGAGATTGCCGGCCTTGTCGGTTTCCAGGTCGAGCGTGCCGACCGGATAGCCCGGCTTGATGACCGGCAAGGGATATTCGGAGACTTGGCCGCTCTTGGGGTCGAGCTTGCCCAGGAACTGCTCGCCGAAATGCGTGAACCAGACCATACCGTCGGAATCGACGATGGCGTCGTGCGGCTGGATTTGCTTGCGTGGCAAATCGTATTCGGTGATGACCACGCGCGTGGCGCGGCCTTGTGGCCGCGGCAATGTCTTGAGCGGATAGTCCCAAACCTCGTCCTTGCTGAGATTGACCGACGCCAGATACTCCGCCATCGCCTTCACGCCGGCGGCTGCACCGAGGTTGCGGCGGGCATCGCCGATGAGCCGCTGCGGATACTGCGGCGTGCTGCCGGGATAGTAGCCGGTCATGCGGTCGAACACTTGCACGAACTCGTCGGCATCGTGGGTGGAGGTCACGATGCGGTCGAGATCGTGACAGCCGATGCAGTTGAGCAGCGCCTTTTTCTGGGTGTCGGTCCCGGGAAAGCTTGCCAGCCATTCGGCATTGGTAAGCTGCTTTGCCAGATTTCGGGTCGGCCGCAGCTTGATATCGGCGGTGGCGGTGCTGCCGGCGGCGACATCCGCCGTCTTCGGGCCGTCGAGGTCGTAACCGACGGCGCGAATGGCGAGCGAATAGCGGCCGGGCTCGAGCTTGGACGCGGGGAAGCTGAACTTGCCGGCGTTGTCGCTGACCACGGAAATGGTCAGGCTCGAAGCGTCGCGCTTGGCGCTCACGACGACGCCTTCCATGGGGCCCTCCGCGGCCGAGCTGACCTGACCGGTCAGCGCGGCTGGCGCTTGAGCGTGCGCGGCAATGATCGAGAACCCGACCGCAATCACGCCGGCGGTCAAAGCAAGCAAAAGATTTCGCGATGGCATCGGCGCCTCCTCGATGTTTCCGCGCTAAACGCGAACGGTAAACGCAAACGCTTCGCACAACCCTAGACGCGCCCGTCTGCAGCTTCAAGCGGTTAACGGGCCGAGGAAGTTTGAGTTTTTCCGGAAGTGTCTCAAGATACTTTTGCTCGTTCCCGCGCAACGGGACCCCCAGGCCTCGGCCTTGGATTCCCGCTTTCGCGGGCATGAGCGGAGTGTGGGTGCGCGGCGCTAGGCGTCAAACTAAGATACTGTCGGCCACCCGGACTGCATCGAGCCGGTCGCCAGTGGCGATTCCATTTTCCCGAAATCCGCCCTAGCTTTTGCAGCAGCACCGATCCACGCGCCTCGAACCACCAGGCAATATCGCGATGGCGAAAGAGACAGCGGAATTGGCCGACTACGCGGCGTCCTGTCGTTACGAGGACATCCCGCCGGACGTCGTCGAACGCGCCAAGCAATGCATCACCGACACCATCGCCGCGGTCATCTTCGGCTACGATCTGCCCTGGAGCCGCATGGTCGTCGCGTTTGCGGCGAAGAACGGCGCTGGCGGCAACAGCCGAATTCTTGGGCCCGGCGCGCCGCGGGTGCTGTTGACGTCCGGCCTTGCGGTCGCCCAGGAGCGCGGCATCGGCGGCCGCGCGTTGATCACCGCCATCGTCGCCGGTGCCGAGGTGATGATCCGCATCGGGCGCGCGACGAAGCACAGCAACGAGAGCCGCGGCTTCCACGCGCCCGGTACCACCGGCCCATTCGGCGCCGCGATTGCGTGCGGGAGGCTGATGGGATTCGATTCCGAGCGCATGCGAAACGCCCTCGGGATTGCGGGCTCGCTCGCCTGCGGACTGCTGGAATTCGCCCGCGCTGGCACCGGCGCCATGGTCAAGCGCCTCCACCTCGGGCGCGCGGCCGAGAGCGGCGTGCTGGCGGCGAATCTCGCGGGCGCGGGCTTTACCGGACCGGCGAGCGTGCTCGAAGGCGAATTCGGCTTCCTGCGCGTGTTCTGCGGCAGTGAATTCGATCCGCACGAACTCACGGACGGCCTCGGCGACAGCTACGCCTCGCGCTCGATCATGCTCAAGCGTTTTCCCTGCCACATCACGGCGCACACCTCCGTGCAGGCGATTTTGGACTTACGCACCGAGCACGGCTATGCGGCCGCGGATGTCGCCTCCATCCACATCGCCGGCAACGACAAGATGGCGCGAGTCAACAACATTCCCTCCCCCGCCGACATCATGATGGCGCAATACAGCATCCCGTTCTGCGTCGCGCTCGCCCATGTCCGCGATCCGCGCGACCCGCGCTCCTTTGACGAAAGCGCGCTGCGCGAGCCACAGATCCGCTCGCTCGCTGAGCGCGTGGCCATCAGCATTGCCAAGGAGCGCCCGACCCCGCTGGCCGCACTCGTCACCGTCAAGCTCAAAGACGGGCGCGTGCTCACGCGCTGCGTCGCCGACTTCAAAGGCACGCCGACCCAACCGCTCGATCGAGGCGAGCTGCGCGAGAAGTTCTTGTTGCTGACCCGCCATTGCAGCGGCGAGCATATGAACAACATGTTCGATCGCCTGCAAAACCTCGAAGGGGAATCCAATCTCGATTGGATCGGCGCTTGCCCGCAATAGGACGCAGCCCGCAAGGCCGCGCAAGCGATGCGTGGCGGCAAACTGTCTAAATAGCTAACTGACGCAGTTGAAGCGGTAAACGACTCGACTGCCTTTGAAGATATGCTTTTCGGCAACTTCGGAATCGATGATCTGAGCCTTCTTGCCTTCCCTTTGACAATACTGTTGGGCCATATCGGCCACGACTTCGCGCGAGTGGGCGCCCGTCCAGACCGAATACTCGATGCCCGCGGGAGTGTAGGACAGAACCCGGAACTCATCATCGGCGGTGCCGCAACCGCAAAGACCAATGGCCACCAGCAATATCGCCCACCTCATGGCATCATACCCCCATACATATCTCGCCATAAGTTTAAGACATTAGCCCAGCCAAGCGAACGAAGAGCAATCAGAAACGGTCATAGGTTAAGGGAAGGGAAGCGAAGCGCGTCGGGGTGAACCAGTGTCATGGCTTGCGCGCGAACTAAATTTCGTTCGCAAAGTCATGGCGGGAGCGACGGGGCTCGAACCCGCGACCTTCGGCGTGACAGGCCGACGCTCTAACCAACTGAGCTACGCCCCCGCGGGCGTGTTGCGGAGTTAAATACCGACCACTCGCGAGTCAAGGCAGCGCTCGGAAAGCCCGTTCCCACGGGCAAATCAGCGGATTTGCTCCTTCGACGCCCCCGTTGGAGCCCGTCATTGGCCGCTTTTCGAGAACCGGCATTGAAAAAACCCACATTTTTCGGCATTAAGTCATGGTCAGACCCTATCCGAATCGTCTAATGCCAAAGCGGGACGCGTGGTTTCGAAGCCACCGTCCGCAACCAGGAGGGCCAGCCATGGCAGCGAAGAAACCGGGCGCACAGGCGACCGTGACCCTGAAGCATCTCGCCGCAAATCTCTCGGAATCCCATGAAATGTCGAAAAAACAGACCGAGGCGGTGCTCGGCGAACTGGTGAACTTGGTGACCAAGCACCTCAAGAAGGGCGACCGCATCCGCATCGGCGGCCTCGGCATCCTTGTGGTGCGCAAGCGCGCGGCACGCATGGGACGCAATCCCGCGACCGGCGAGCCGATCCAGATCAAGGCCAGCAAGAAGGTCGCCTTCCGCGCCGCCAAGGAACTCAAGGAAGCGGTGTGACGGCAAGCCCGGTCGTTGCGGGCGGTTCTTTACAATCCCGTCGGCGGCCAGCACCAAGGCCGCCGATGGATGT
>VAZL01000415.1 GCA_005883445.1 Alphaproteobacteria bacterium
TCGACGCGCTATGCGGCCGCTCCATCCTCGCAGATGCGAGCTTCGGCGATTCCTCGGAGTGGGGAAGGACTAAGTCATCGCTCTCCCGCCATGACATAGGCCCACAACGCCTCGAGCTGTTCAGGCTTGAAGAAGTCGCCCCACGGCGGCATCTGGTTCTTGCCGCGCGTCACCGAATTGACGAAGCGTTCGCGCTGGTCGGGCGGAAATTTCCGCAAATTGAATGCCGCACCGGGCTCCTGCATGCGCGCGCCATGACACGGCGAGCAGTTGACGGCGTAGAGCTCGGCGCCGCTCGCGATCTGGTCCTTAGAGAAGCTTTGCGCTTCTTCGGCGCCGGCCGGTACGCTCATAACGAAACCTGCCAGGGCGATCGATAACGCACCGTGCTTCATGCCAGGAACTTCAATGCTTCCTCCATGCCGGCCGGCGCGGATGTCACCCCATGACATCACAGCTCGTTTCAAGACGCGTCATGGCCGGAATGGCCCTTGTCCTTGAGCTGCTCGCGCGCGATGTTCCAGTACAGCCCGCCGATGCCGGACAGCACGGTCACGTATTGCCGGCCTTGGTGCGTGTAAGTGACCGGCATGGCATTGATGCCCGATCCAGTCTGGAACTGCCAGACGACCTTGCCGGTGTCGGCATCGACCGCAATAAACTCGCCTGTTTCCTTGCCGGTGAACAGCAGGCCGCCGCCGGTCGCCAGCATCGCCGACCAAATCTGGAAGTCCATCAGCGGAGTTCGCCACTTCTTCTGCGCGGTGAGCGGATCGATGGCCTCCATGTGGCCGAGCGGTTCATCGGCCGCCCGCGGGAGCGGCAGGTTCTCGATGAATTGGTAGCGCTGCCCGACCACGTGCGGCTTGATCTCCAGGTGTTTGTACATTCGCCCCTCATGGAGCGTGTTGGCGTAAAGCAGGCCGGTCTGCGGATTGAACGCGGCGTGCGGCCAGTTCTTGCCGCCCCGCGTCGAGGGCCAATGCTCGGTCGCGTTGCCCGCACGAATGCTCTTCGCGATATCGGTCTCGACCGGCCGACCGGTCTCATTGTCGACGTGGCTCGCCCAGTTCACCTTCTCGAACGCATTTGCCGCCAGCAGTTTGCCGTTGGTGCGGTCGATCACGTAGAGGAAGCCGTTGCGGTTGAGCTGCATGATCACCTTGCGCTTCTGCCCGCCGACATCGATGTCGGCGTTGATCAGCTCCCAGCAGGCGTCATAGTCGTAGGCATCGTTGGGCGTGAACTGGTAGTGCCAGACGATCTCGCCGGTCGCGGGCCGCATCGCCAACACTGATGAGGTGTAGAGATTGTCGCCGTCGCGGCTCTGTGAGGCCCACGGTGCGGGATTGCCGATGCCCCAATACATCAGGTCGAGCTCGGGGTCGTAGGAGCCGGTGATCCAGGACGAGCCGCCGCCGATTTCCCAGGCATTATTGTTCTGCGGCCAGGTATCGTTGCCCTTTTCGCCACGGGCGGGAATGGTGTAGCGCCGCCACAGGTGCTTGCCGGTCTCGGGGTCCCAGCCGTCGATAAAGCCGCGAATGCCGAACTCAGCGCCGGAAATGCCGGTCACCAGCACGCCGTTCGCCACCAGTGGCGCAACCGTGAGCGAAAAGCCCTCCTTCCATTCCGCCGCCTTCGACTGCCACAGCTCCTTGCCGTCTTTGGCGTCATACGCGATGACGTGGGCATCGAGCGTGGTGCGGAAGACCTTGCCGTTGTAGATCGCCGCGCCCTTGTTGGAGACGCCGCAGCAGACGACGCGCGGAGTTTCCGGCGGCCAGTCGAGCGCCTGTTTCCAGATCTGCTTGCCGGTGGCGACGTCGATCGCGACGGTCGCCCTGGCGTTGGTGACGTACATCACGCCGTTGTAGACGATCGGTTGCGCCTGCTCGCCCCAATTGTTGTCGAGGCTGAGATTCCACACCGGCACCAGACGCTTGACGGTTTGCTTGTTGATCTCTTTGAGCGGGCTGTAGCGCTGCTGATGGTAGCCCATACCGTAGGTGAGGATGTTGTCGGTCGAGCCGCCGTTGCCGTCTCTCTTGAGATCGTCAAGCGTCTGCGCCGAGGCGCCGGCGCCGAGCATCAACAGAACACACGCAGCCGATACGAGGATCTTCATGAGCGTCGCTCCCTGATAAGCCGTTCGTGGCGGCGGTACTGCGGCCGGTGAACCGACCTGTTACGGGCAAGAATAGTGCATCCGCGTCGCCCGTCGAGAGCCTCGACCATGACGGCGGGGATGGCTGGTGTGCTACGGCGGAGTCTTCGGGTGGGCAGAATCCCCGCGGGGTGGGCACGACAATCGGAGATTCGGTTCAGAGCAATGCCTGATTGAGCCGCCGCGCGATTTCCTCGCGCAGGCCCGCGAGTTCTGCTGCAGTGTGCCGCGCGCGCGGGCGCGCGACTGCAACGTCGGCAAGGATCCGCGCAGGACTGACCGAGAGCAGAAGCAGCCGGTCGGCGAGCCCGGCGGCCTCGTCGACGTTGTGGGTCACCAGCAGCGTGGTGACGGGACGGCGGTTGACGAGCTCGGCGAGTTCTTCGCGCAGCCGTGCCGCAAGTGCGTCGTCGAGCGACACGAACGGCTCGTCGAGCAGAAGCACATCGGGCTCGACCGCGAAGGCGCGCGCCAGCGCCACCCGCCGGGCGAGTCCGAGCGAAAGCTCGCCGGGATAGTGATTGCGATGGGCCTTGAGGCCGAGCGTCTGGAACAGCGTGTCGAGCCCGGCGGCGGTCGCGTGCGGGGCGGCAAGCCGGACGTTCTGCTCGACCGTCCGCCACGGCAACAGGCGCGGCTCCTGGAAGACCATGCCGAGCGTGCCGTGCGCGGGGAGCGCGACGCCG
>VAZL01000416.1 GCA_005883445.1 Alphaproteobacteria bacterium
TCAAGCCGGTCTCGGGCGCCAGCGGGCGACATGTCGTTCAAACGGCTGCACCAGGAACGTTTCGATTGCCAGCATGACCGCGATGAAGGCGAGAGCATAGGCCAGGATGCGCGTGACGTCGAACAATTGGAACGCAACCCCGATCTCGAAGCCGACGCCGTTCGGACGCCCGAGCAGCTCCACGATGAGCACGATCTTCCAAACCAGCGATAGGCCGGAGCGGGCGGCGGCGGCGAGATAGGGCGCGAGCTGCGGCAATATGACGTGGCGCATGCGCGTCCATGCTCCCATGCGAAACACTTGCGCCATGTCGTCGAGCGCGTGGTCGAGCGAGCGCGCGCCTTCGCGCACGGTCACGGTCGCGATCGGGAGCTTGTTCAGCGCCACCGCCGCGATCGCCGCGGTTTCCGTGAGCCCCGCCCAGACATAGGCGAGGACGATGATCACCAGGGCCGGCAGGTTGAGCAGCACGATCAGCCAAGGATCGCCGAGACGATCGGCGATCCGCCACCGGCCCATGATGAGGCCGATGACCGAGCCGAGCGCCATGGCGATGATGAACGCCGCCGCGACGCGCGCGAGCGTCGCGCCGAGATTGAAGGCGAGCATGCCCGAACGCGCTTCCTCCACGATGGCCAGCGCCACCGCCTGCGGATCCGGAAGCAGGCGCGCGCCGGCGAGCTGCGAGCCGGCGTACCAGGCCGCGATCAGGAGTGCGAGTGAGACGAGCCGGGCGCCCACGTTCACTCCCGGGCAGCCGGCCGGTAGAAGGTGCCGGCCGCGAGCTCGCGTGCCGGGCCGACGAGCTCCGCGCCGCCGATCTCGGCGAGCACGAGATACAAGGCGCGCGCATCCGCCTCCTCTTCGGCGAGCGACCGGCGCACGATGCCTTCGCCGTAGCGCTGACGGTAGATCGCGAGCGCGTCCAAGTCGGTGACGCGGATGCGCGGCGCCAGCCGCTGCCATTCGGCTTGCGAGGAGGCGAGAATGTCCTTGGCTTGGCGGGCGGCGGCGAGGAAGCGCTCCAGGGTCGAGCCGTTGCGCGCGGCCCACGCGCGGTCGAAGGTGTAGCCGACGAGCGCTACCGGCCCCTTCGCCCCGAGGGCTTTCACGACGTGATCCATGGCGATCGCGCGTGTGTATCCCTTGCTTTCGAGGTCGGCGCAGAAATTCCAGAACGTCAGCGTGGCGTCGGTTTCGCCTTGCAACGCCTTCTCCGACAGCAGCGGCGGCGCGCCGTAGACGACCGTCGCCTGTTTCTTGAGATCGAGGCCACTGCGGCGCGCCAGCGCTTGCAGCAGGAGCCAGCTCTTGTCCAGCGGGCCGCCGGCGACGGCGAGCTTCCTGCCTCTGAGATCGATGATCTCCCGGACCGGCGATCGCGCCGGAACCATCACTGCGCCGAGCGTGCTCGACGAGGGATAAAAGACGAGATCGTCGCCAAGCGAACGCTCGCGCGCGACCCATAGCCAATCCGACAACATGAGATCGGCCGAGCCGCCTTTGAGGGCGATCTTGCCGGCTTCGGTCGAGGCGAGCTCGACGGTCTCGATCGCAAGGTCAAGTTTGCGGTCGAGGCCATGCGTCCGGATGACGTCGAGCTCCCACGCGAGCGTCCCGGTTCTTTGCACCGCCACTCGAATGCGATCGGCGACGGTCGCGCTCGTTTGAGCAACAAGCGCGATCATGGCCGCAAGCGCAAAACCCAACACGCGCAACATGCGCAGACGATGCCATAGCCGGCGCCGGAAGCAAGTGCCGGGACGGTTGCGACAGCGGCGGCGAGTTCATTGATCTTTTCAGTCTACAATTGCGCAAGCGCGCGCTATGATGCTCTCAGCAGTCGGCCCCGCCCGCCAGGCGGACAACGATAGAAACCGGGCCGATCTGAAAGCAGGGAGGAGACATCATGATGCGATCGACGCTCATAGCCGCGCTCGTGAGCGCGGCACTTCCGATGATGGCGCTCGCCCAGACCGAGGACGAGCTCAAGAACGACGAAAAGACTCCGGGTGACGTGC
>VAZL01000417.1 GCA_005883445.1 Alphaproteobacteria bacterium
GCCCGCCCGCGGTCAGGATGCGCACGATGTCGAAATTGGCGAAGGTGACGATCAGGGAAAACAGCGCGGTGATGGCCATGATGTTGCGCATCATGGGCAGCGTCACGTACCACATGCGCTGCCACCAATTGGCGCCGTCGATCGCGGCCGCCTCGTAGAGCTGCTCGGGAACCGATTTCAGCGCCGCCAGATACATGATCATAAAGAACGGCGCGCCGATCCAGACATTGACCAGAATGACGCAAAAGCGCGCCCAATTGGCGTCGCCGGTCCACGCAACGGGACCGATGTTGACCTTGTCCAAAAGCCAGTTGAACGCGCTGTAGGAGGGATCGAACAGCCACAGCCAGGCGAGACAGCTCATCGCCGGCGGGATCACCCAGGGCACCAACAGCATGCCGCGCCACTTGCGCTGGCCTCGGCTCGGGATGTTGTGCACGAAGTGCGCGACGATGAAGCCGATGAGCGCTTTGAAGATGACGGCGGTGATGGCGAAGATGCAGGATTGCCGCACCACCATCCAGAATGTCTCGCGCTTGAACAGGAACAGGAAATTGCCGAAGCCGACGAAGCGCTCCATCGACTTGTTCAGCGTGGCGAGATGGATGGAGTAAAGCGCGGGATAGAGGACGAGGAGCGCCACCAGCAGGATGAGCGGAAGCGTCATCAAGAACGCGATGGTCGATTTGCGCCGCATGGCCGTGCGGAACGAGAAGCGCCGTCGCGTCCTCGCGGCCATCGCAGGAGCCTGCAGCGTCGCCTCGACCATGCTCAAGCGCCCAATGTTGGCC
The DNA here is from genome assembly GCA_005883445.1 of Alphaproteobacteria bacterium. Lineage (GTDB taxonomy): Bacteria > Pseudomonadota > Alphaproteobacteria > Rhizobiales > Xanthobacteraceae > VAZQ01. Next base: position 792 of record VAZL01000417.1, read on the forward strand.
GGAATTCGAGCTGCGAACTCGGTGTGCTCCCTCTCCCACCGAACTCGGGTTTACTCGAGTTCGGCACTTTAGAGTCGGCCGAAGTCGGATAAATCCGACTTCGGCTGGGAGAGGGGTGGGGTGAGGGGTTAAGGTCTATCGAGGGAGCACGAACCCCCTCACCCCAACCCTCTCCCCTGCGGGGAGAGGGAGCGCACTGAGATCGCGGCACCGTGAGCGCGTTACCCATGATGACTCGGTAGCAGTGCGACCTGATTTAAGGCGGCAGCGGGCGCCCTCACCCGGCGAAGGAGCCCGCTGCCGCGCGCGGCGGTGCTGCCATCCGACGAGTCGGCGGAGCGCAGCACCGCGAGCGCCTTCAGGTCCGCATGAAGCCTTCGACCTCGGTCTCCGCCCAAGCAAGCGTCTTCTCGAGCGGCTCGCCCTGCATGAAGCGCACCGCCATCTTGGTTTGGATCGCCTGGGTATAGATCTGCACCGCGATCTTCGGCGGGGCGGGTTGGGCCGCGACCGACAGAATCTGGTGATTGTGCGGATTGGGATAGTGGTAGAGCGTGCCCTTGGGCGGCCCTTCCTCCGCCCAAACCTTAAACGTCGTGAACTTTTCGAACGCCGGCAGGTCGTACCCGAAGCTCGCGTTGACCATCGCCTCGACCGCCGCTGGTTGCGACAGATAGACGAGCAGGCTCTTGGCCGCCGATTTGTTCTTGCCGAAGTTCCAGATGCCGTAGAAGTAAGGCAGGAACGGCGCGTAACGTCCTTTCGGGCCGGCGGGCATGCCGTGCGTCCACAATTGCTCGGCGACCTGCGGCGCATCGCGCTTGGCGACCGCCCATGCGCTCGGCGGATTCATGATCAGCGAGCCCTTGCCGGCAATCAGGTACTTGTTGTTCGACGCGTTGTCCCACGCCGGGGCATCCGGCGGCAGCCACTGCGCCAGTTTCTTGTAGTATTCGAGCGCTTGGCGCACCGCGTCGGACTTGACCGAAACGTTGCCCTTGGCGTCGACCAAATCCGCGCCGAACGATTGGAAGATCGCCCCGGCGGTGTCGACGTTGTCTTCGGTCACGCCGAGTCCGATGCCGAAGGGATAACCCGCCTTGTGGCAAGCCTCGGCGGCCTTGAGCATCGCGTCGAGCGTCCAGGCGTCGGCCTTCGGCGGCGAGCCCGCCGGATACATCGCCTGCACGTCGATCCCGGCATATTTTTTCATCAGGTCGATGCGCGAGCATGGCCCCTTGATCTGGCTGCCCACGGCCGCGGGCACCGCCATCCAATGGCCGCCGGACCTCGCCAAGTACTCGACCGTCGGGTTGACCGCGCCGTTTTGCTTGATCAGTTCCGCCATGATGTCGTCGACGGGTTCCAGCCGGTTGGCTTGGTCGGCGGGTTGCCACGTCGGGAAGGCGAAAATGTCGTGGCCGGAGCGGGCCTGCGCCTCGGCCGCGATGGTCAACAGGTTCTTGTTGCCCTGCGAGGTGATGTAGTCGATCGAAACATCGACCTTCTCCTTGGCCGCCCATTGCTCGCATAAATCCTGGGATGCCTTGTTGGCGCCCGGCACCCAATGGTCCCAGAAGCCGATCGAGAGCGTGCCGGCAGCGTGGGCGCCGCGCACATACGGCATCGCGATGACGGCCGTCGAGGTGGCCGCCAGAAAGCGGCGCCGCGTCATTTTGCTTTTGAGCATATGCAGTCCTCCCATGGGGTTCCCGCCCGGGCGCCGCCGATTCTGCCGCAGCCTTCGGCCGCGGGTGCGTTCAGCTTCACGCCTGACTGGGAGGAAGCTTAGATCAAATACGCCGCGATTGTCAGTGGGACATTTGCGCCGCGCAGCACGAATGCTTCCTTATACGAATTGGACTTCGTCAGCTCATATGGTGTCGTCCCCGCAGCCCATATGGTGTCGTCCCCGCGCGGGGCACCCCGCGACGCTCGCGTCGCGGGGACCCCGTTGCGGGGACCCATAACCACCGGCTCTGGAATATGGGTCCCCGCTTTCGCGGGGACGACGGGGGAAATATGGCGTCACGCCACCGCCGCCTCCTGTGCGACGGCGGCGAGCGGAACCGAGCGGCGGTCGAGTCGCAGCGTCAGACAGAAGGCCGAGCCGCCGCTGCGCAGGAAGGAGGGAAGCGGCGTGGTGACGACCTCGTAGCCGCGCTCGTTGAGTTCCGCACGCAGGCGCCGCCCGCAGCCCGACATGATCAGCGTGTCGCCGAGGCCGACGGCGTTGGCGGCAAAGCGCCGGCCGTCCTCGCTGGCGATCTCGATGCGCGCTTGCGGCGCGACCCGCTCGCGGATCGCCGCGTTTGCGGCCGCGGTGAACGCGCTCGGCAGATACATGA
>VAZL01000418.1 GCA_005883445.1 Alphaproteobacteria bacterium
CCGATTCCGAAAAGGAGTTTGACCGAACGGTCGACTACATCAAGCAGACGCTCGCAGCGCTCAAGGACCTCGACAACAACAGCTCTCGTTTCGCGGTCGTGGAAGGCACGATCGGGCAGATACGTCGCACGCCGCTGGGCGTCGTGCTGTGCATGGGCCCGTATAACTACCCGCTCAACGAAACCTTCGCGACCCTGATCCCGGCGCTGCTCATGGGTAACACGGTTGCCTTCAAGCCACCGCAGTATGGGACGCTGCTGTTCACGCCGCTGATGGAGGCCTTCCGCAGCGCATTTCCCAAGGGTGTGATCAACACGGTCCACGCTCCAGGCGCCGTGGTCGTACCCCGGATGCTGGCATCGGGAAAGGTCAATGTGCTGGCACTGATCGGCTCCTCCAAGGTGGCCGACCATCTCAAGAAGCAGCATCCGAAGTCGCACCGGCTGCGCGCCATTCTCGGCCTCGATGCGAAGAACGCAGCCATCGTTCTGCCCGACGCGGACATCGAATTGACGGTCAAGGAATGCCTGCTTGGCACGCTTTCGTTCAACGGCCAACGCTGCACCGCGCTCAAGATGCTCATCGTGCACGAGACGATTGCTGACCTGTTTTTGCGTCGTTTCACCGAGGAGCTTGCCAACCTAAAGGTGGGCATGCCATGGGAGAAGGGCGTGACCATTACGCCATTGCCTGGCCTGCATCGAACCGCGTATATGACGGACGCCATCGAAGACGCAAGGGCCAAAGGCGCGCGTGTCGTCAACGAGGGCGGAGGCGCGTTCGCCATGACCCTGTTCTACCCGGCGGTCGTTTACCCCGTGCGCGAGGGGATGAAGCTCTACCGTGAAGAACAGTTCGGCCCCATCATTCCCGTCATGCCGTTTACGAACGTCGAGGATGCGCTCGAATACGTGGTGACCTCGGACCACGGCCAGCAGGTAAGCGTCTTCGGCTCCGATCCGGCTCAAATCGGCGCGCTCGTGGATCCGCTGGTCAATCAGGTGTGTCGGGTGAACATCAATTGTCAGTGTCAACGCGGGCCGGATGTGTTCCCATTCGCCGGTCGCAAGGATTCCGCGGAAGGTACGTTGTCGGTAACGGATGCCCTGCGGTCGTTCTCCATCCGCTCGATGGTGGCGGCGAAGCAGACCGAGGCCAGCGAAAATTTGCTCGACGCGATCGTCGTCGAGCACAAGTCCAAATTCATCAACACCCGCTTCATTTTCTGACCACGGCATTACCGGAGCCTTTGATCATTCGCATCATGATCGATCCTGCGTAACGTGAGGAACCTTAGCATGGATGCGCTGGATTTGATGCGAGTCGGCCCGGTGATCCCGGTGATCGTTATCGACGATCTCGCGCACGCAGTCCCGCTGGCAAGAGCGCTGGTTGCAGGCGGCGTGCGTGTTTTAGAAGTTACGTTACGCACGCGCGTCGCGCTGGACGCCGTACGTGCGATTGGCCGTGAGGTTGAAGATGCCATCGTCGGTGTCGGCACGATTTCGCGGGCCGAGCATTTTCAGCAAGCCGTCGACGCGGGGGCGCGCTTCGGTGTGAGTCCAGGGCTCACCAACGAACTGATCGACGCTGCGCAAGCAAACAAGCTACCTCTACTGCCGGGTGTGATGACGCCGTCCGACGTCATCGCGGCCCGCGCGGCTGGATTCTTCGCGCTGAAGCTGTTTCCCGCGCAACAGGCGGGCGGAATCGGCATGCTGAAAGCGTTGAGCGGGCCATTTCCCGACGTGACGTTCTGTCCGACCGGCGGCGTAACAGCGGCAAGCGCGCCTGGCTATCTGGCGCTTCCGAACGTCGGTTGCGTCGGCGGATCGTGGTTGACTCCTCAAACTGCAGTCAACGCCGGTGAATGGGGGAAGATCAGTGCACTTGCGCGCGAGGCGTCGAGATTGCGCGAGATCGTCGCCTGACGAAAACACCTCACGGACAATTTGCAATGAACAAGGTCGTCCTCTTGCGTCACGGAGAATCGGTCTGGAATCGGGAAAATCGCTTCAGCGGGTGGGCTGATGTCGAACTCACCGCGAAGGGCGTGACCGAAGCCAGAACAGCCGGAGAGTTGTTGAAGAAAGAAGGTTTCGCGTTCGACGTGGCCTTCACGTCGGTACTCAAGCGCGCGATCAAAACGCTGTGGATCGTGCTCGAGGAAACCGACCGCATGTGGATTCCCGTGCATAACTCGTGGCGCTTGAACGAGCGACACTACGGCGCGCTGCAAGGTCTCAACAAGGCGGAGACCGCCGCAAAATTCGGCGAGGCCCAAGTGAAGATCTGGCGTCGCGCCTACGATACCCCGCCGCCTTCGCTGAACGATGCCGATCCGCGGCTCGAAATCGATAATCCGCGCTACGCCGAGATCGAGGCACGCGAGTTTCCCAGAACGGAATGCCTGAAAGATACGGTGGCGCGATTTCTGCCTTATTGGCACGCAACTATAGCGCCCGCGATACGCATGGGCAAGAGCGTGATCGTGGCCGCCCATGGCAATAGCCTTCGCGCGCTCGTGAAATACTTGGATAACGTGTCCGATGCCGACATCGTAGAGCTCAACATTCCCACCGGACAGCCGCTGGTCTACGAGCTGGACGAGAACCTGAAACCGATCCGGAGCTACTACTTGGGCGACGAAGAGACGATCAAGGCAGCGATGCAGGCCGTCGCCAACCAGGGCAAAGCGACATAGCCACAGGGCGAGCGCGACGACCATTCGTTGCAAACGCCACGCCACGATTGCTCGGTGATGCAAAAAATTCGCGGTGCTGATCTCGCGCTGCGATGGCAGTTCGGTGAAACCAAGAATGATCGCAGGCGCTTGATTGAATGACGAAGGACGCTGCACGCAATGAAGCGCGGCGTGCCGTAGAAGATCGACGGTAGTTTGTGTTCGAGCGCCTGCGCGCTCCTGCAGCGGATCTCGAAACGCGAAGTCAACGCTTCGAGAATCGCGTTAATCAGTTCGGCTCAGTGGCGCTCAGTAAGGAAGCGATGAAGGCAAAGCCATGCGCGACTTTTTGAGCGCCCTTGGGCACGGATGAACAAACATCGAGCAGCGGACGTACCGGAAATATATTAAAAAAC
>VAZL01000419.1 GCA_005883445.1 Alphaproteobacteria bacterium
TGCTTACACCTCGGCCGATCATGCCGAGGACGCATTCAGAAAATTTCAAGCGAGTTATTGCCCACGTCTTCCGGTCAATCACGCAGAGCTGCTGAAAGCCATCAGCGAGGAGACCGAAAAGTTTTTCAGCTTGGCGCCGCGCAGCCAAGTGCTCGTCGCCGTCCAGGCCATTTGCCGCCGGTATGCCAACTTATCTGAACAGTGCCAAGCGATGATCGAGGGCCTGGCAGCGAACGGGAATTAGATTCTGGCTTTTTCCGAAATCGGGGGACTGCTTCAGGCGAAGCGGATCGGTTTCGATGGCGTACTCGGGGTCAATCCGCCGCTTCTTTCCCCGCCTTTCGTCCGCTGGGGGCGCGGTGTAACATTTTGATGAGCTGCCCTTTCGTAACGGAACGTGCCGAAATTCCGTTCGGGTCAACAGGCAGCGATAGTGCCGTCGGCGGGCACGATCTTTCGGAAGACCGCCGTTTTCTTGGCGTCTCCATCACGCTTCACAACCCAGAGGTTGACGACCGCCCGCCGTGGCGGGCCGCGATGTCTCAGGGTAGCCACACGGAGGACCGCATGCCCACATTCATGTGTTCGCTCAACTGGACCGACCAGGGAATCCGTTCGATCAAGGATGCCCCCAAGCGAGCCAAAGCCGCTCAGGATCTGGCCAAGAAAGTGGGAGTTGAGATCAAACAGGTCTATCTTACGTCGGGCGACAGCGATCTGTTGGTCATCCTCGATACCCCCAACGGCGACAACGTCGCCAAATTCGCGCTTGCGCTGGGCTCGCAGGGAAGCGTGCGCACCCGGACCGCTCGCATTTGGCCTCAGTCCGAATTTCAAAAGCTCATATCTGAGCTGCCATAAGTATCGGCGACATTCAGCGCGGTGGCGGCACAGGCGAGATAAGGATCGTCTCCGAACTGCCCGCGCTGGACCCGGTCATCGCCACGTACGACATTCGGTCGCGCCAGGAGCTCGTTGGAACGGGTTATCGTGCATGACCCGCTCGCAACAGCATCGCCCGAAAACCAAGGGGAACGCTCATGAGAGTGACCGACGCGAACGCCCGTGTGCTCGCCGCCTGCGTGGGGCTTCTCTTTGCCGCCCCCGCGCTTGCGCAGAGCCAGGGATATCCCGATCGGCCGGTCAAGATCATCGTACCGTTCGCGGCCGCGGGGCCGACCGATGTGGTGGCTCGGCTCATTGCGCTCAAGCTGTCGGAAAAGTTCGGCCAGCAGTTCTACATCGAGAACATGGCAGGGGCTGGCGGCAATCTCGGTATGGGCGCCGCCGCCCGGGCGCCGGGCGACGGCTACACGATCCTGTTCGTGTCGTCGAGCTACACCGTCAATCCGAGCCTCTACGCCAAGCCTCCCTACGACCCCGACAAGGACTTCGCGCCGGTCACCAAGGCCGCGGGGTCGCCCAACGGCCTGTTCGTGCACCCCAGCATTCCGGCCAAGTCGGTGAAGGAGCTGGTGGAACTCATCAAAGCCAATCCGGGAAAGTACACCTTCGCCTCCCCGGGTATCGGCACCACGCCGCATCTTTCGAGCGAGCTATTCAAGCTCACCTTCGGACTGGATTTCGCGCTTGCGCCGTTCCCGGGCGGCGGTCCGTCGATACAGTCGGTCGTGGCGGGGCACACGCCGATGTGCTTCCAGGCGATTCCTCCCGCGACCCCGCTGGTGAAGGATGGCAAGCTGCGCGCGCTTGCGGTCACGGCGGCGACGCGTTCGCCGGCGTTGCCCGACGTACCCACGCTCGACGAACTCGGAATCAAGAACCAAGAGGCTGAGACCATACAGGGCGTGCTGTTGCCCGCGGGCACGCCGAAATCAATCGTCGATCTGCTGCAGACGGAAATCGCACGCATCATCCACCTGCCCGACGTGAAGGACAAGCTGCTGGCGATTGGCCTCGAACCGGATGGGATGTCGCCGGCCACATTCGCCGCCTACATCAAGGCGGACGTCGCCAAATGGAAGAGAGTGATCGCGGACGCGAAGATCCCACAGATCGGAGGATGATCGATCCGTCGCGATCACGGCGGAGATCGCAAAATGGCGATCAACGCTGAGATAAAGTCGGATCGTTGCAAGGGCATCCTACCCAGCCATGCGCGGTGCGGGCTCGACCTTCCATGTTCGGGCTTCGCGCAGGGCCTGCTCGAGGCCCGCGAGCTCGAAGGGTTTGTGCAGCACCACAAAGCCTTGCTGCACGGCGTCGCGGGCGCTGTCGCTGTAGCCGGTTGCGAGCAGCACTGGAATCGCCGGGTAGAGCCGGCGGATGGCATGGCCGAGTTCCAGGCCGTTCATTCCCCCCGGCATCAGGATGTCGGAGAAGACGAGGTTGATTTTGGGATCGTTGGCGAGCAGTTCCAGCGCTTCGTGGGCGTTGGCAACCTGTTTGACCATGTAACCGAGCTGCTGGAAATAGGCGGTGGCAACCTCGGCGACTTCGGGACTGTCTTCAACCACCAGCACCGTGCCGGCCCGATGCGGCGCGGCTTCGGGTTCGATGCGCGCGATCGAAGGCGCAGGCAGCTCCTGCGTGCGCGGCAGATAGAGCGTGATCACCGTGCCGCGCCCGACCGTGCTGGTGATGGTCGCAGTGCCGCCCGACTGCTTGGCGAAGCCATAAACTTGGCTTAGACCCAATCCTGTGCCCTTGCCGACCTCCTTGGTCGTGAAGAACGGTTCGAACACGTGCGGCAGAATGTCGGCAGGGATGCCGGAACCAGTATCGGCCAAGCTGATGGCGACGAACTCGCCGCTGAGCCCCTCCTCCGCCGCCTTGCCCTTGAGCACCACCGGCTTCGCGGTGATGCTCAGCGCTCCGCCGTTCGGCATCGCATCGCGGGCGTTGACCGCGAGATTGAGCAAGGCGAGCTCGAGCTCGCTCGGGTCGACCTTGACCGCGCAGCTTTGGTCGGGAACCACGACCTCGATGGTGATATCGTCGCGGAGCGAGCGGCTGAGCATGTCCTTGAGCTCGGGAAGCCGCTCGGCCAGATCGATCACGGCGGGAGTGAGCATCTGCCGGCGCGAGAACGCGAGCAATTGACGCGTGAGGCTCTCGCCGCGATTGGTCGCATTCGTGATCATGTCGAGGAGGCGCGTGTGTTTTTCCGAGCTCAGATCGCGCCGCAGCCGCTGCACGCTGCCGCTCACGATCATCAGGAGATTGTTGAAGTCGTGCGCAACGCCGCCGGTC
>VAZL01000420.1 GCA_005883445.1 Alphaproteobacteria bacterium
GGCGAGCTTGTGGTCGGGACGCGAAAATACGCCGCGCAGGCGATCGAGATCATAGCGCGCGGAGAAGCCGTCTTTCGCGACCAGCGCCTCCACGCGCATCAGCACCGAGGCAGCAAGCCGCACTTGCGCAAATGGCGCGCGCTGCTCATCATCGCGGCATCTTGTTGGAGGGAGGAAGACCATGGCGCTCATGTGCCGCCTGATCGCCGGCAGCCTGCTCGCGCTCTCGTTACAGAGCGTACCCGCAGCCGCCCAGTATCCGAACAAGCCGATCACCGTCATCGTGCCGTTTGCGGCCGGTGGACCGACGGACGTCGTCGCGCGCCTGGTGGGCGACCATATGTCGCGCACGCTCGGCCAGACGCTCGTGGTCGAGAACGTCGGCGGCGCCGGCGGGACCCTGGGCATGATCCGCGCGGTCCAGGCGCAGCCCGACGGCTACACCATCGCGGTCGGCAATATGGGGACGCAGTCGGCGGCGCCCGCGCTCTATCCGAACCTCAAATACGATCCGGCGAAGAGCTTCGCGCAAGTGGGCATCGTCAACTACACGCCGCAGGCAATCGTGGCCAAGAAAGACACCGCGGCGAAAACCCTGAAAGAGTTCATCGACTACCTCAAGGCCCACAATACCAAGCTCACCTACGGCCACGCCGGGGTTGGCTCGATCTCCCACGTGTCGGGCCTCGTCTTCAACGCGAAGTTCGGCCTCACGCCGAACCTCGTGCCCTATCGCGGCACCGGGCCGGCCATCCGCGACCTCGTGGGCGGCGTGATCGATTACATGGTCGACCAATCCCTCAATGTCATCCCGCAGATCCAGGCCGGAACCATCAAGGTTTATGCCATCGCCGCTCCTGAGCGGCTCTCGAGCTTGCCGGACGTGCCCACGACCGGGGAAGGCGGTGTCGACTTCATCTTCAGCGCCTGGAACGCCATGGTCGCCCCCAAGGGCACGCCGAAGGAGATCGTCGCAATGCTCGCGGACGCGCTCGGCAAGGCGCTCGATGATCCCACGATTCAAAAGCGTTACGTTGAGCTCGGCAGCTCGGCGCCCAAGAGCGCGGAGCGCGGCCCCGCCGGCCTGCAGAAGCTGGTCGAAAGCGAGGTTGCCCGCATCACCCCGGTGATCAAGGCCGCCGGTGTGACGGCGGAGAGTCAGTAGACCCGCGAGTGCATCGCAGCGACGATCGCCGCAATACGCTGTTGCACCTTACGCGCTCGATCGGGTAACTCGGATGAATGGCCGCTCGCCGGTCGGATCGACCTCCACCATTGCGCCGTTCGCGATCGCCTGGGTGATGTCGAAATCGAAACCCGAGATCATGGTGAAATCGGCGAGCGCCGCGCCTTGCACCATGATCGGGTTGACGGCGTTCAAGACCAGCGCCGCCGGCACGACGCCGCGCGCTTTCATCTCGTGCAGCATCCAGGCGGTGGCGACGCCACCCTTGGCGGCATCGAGCACGAGCACCCGGCCGACATAGCTCGCGCCGGCGAGCTTGTGGTCGGGACGCGAAAATACGCCGCGCAGGCGATCGAGATCATAGCGCGCGGAGAAGCCGTCTTTTGCGACCAGCGCCTGCCCGCGCGCCTTTTGCCCCATGCCGGCCGCCGCAAAGAAAATCTCGCCGCTCATGGCGCGATCCTGCCGCCGCTGCAGGCGGCGTCGATGCAGGCCGGCATGGACATGAGCGCCGGCCGATAGCCGTAGCCGCCGACGATGTTGACGAGCTTCGCCGAATTCGTCGCCAGCCGCCGCCAACCATTCGCCTCCGCCATTTCCCGGGCGTAGCTCTGGTAGAAGCACATGCCGCTGAGCACGGTACCGCCGGCCTCCTCGATGCGCGCGGTCAGCCCCATGCGATCCGCGTCGCCTTTCACCTGCGGACTGGTGACGACGAGCAGCGGAATTTTTGCGCGTCGTCCGGCGAGCATGCCGGCAACCTGCGCCATCTCGATCAGGCTCAACTGCGGCGCCGAGAACACGACCACGTCGATGGTCTCGATCGCCGCGGCGTAGCTCTCCTGGAATGCGCGAACATCGGCCTCGCCGACCTCGTGACTGCGCACCGTGTGTCCCGGGGCGAGAACCTCGTCGAGCCGGCGGGCCTCGGGAGTGATGCCGGCCATGTGGAAGAGCGCGACGGAGCCGTAGCTCGCGAGCGCCGCGCCGAAATGCTTCATTTCGTCGGACGTGGGCACGCGTTCGATCCCGACGATCGCGGGAACCTGCCAATAATCGCCGGCCAGGCGGC
>VAZL01000421.1 GCA_005883445.1 Alphaproteobacteria bacterium
CTCGGTCTCGGGTGATGGGCTAGGGTCGATGCTTCGCGCACCAATCCCTCACTTTCTCCGAAGTGATAGTCTTATTCGGACCCACAATGCGATTAACAGCATGACCTTGGAGCAATTGAGAACAGGCATCTTTTAGCGCTGCATTTCTTGTAGGCTGACTACGCCTTATGTGGCGCTGATTGACTTCACAATGCAGCACCCACTCCGACATTGCCTTTCTCGGGCGGCTCATGAAGCTGATGCTATTTTTCACGGCAGCTCCCAAAAATGTTAACGCAAGAGGAGCGGAATTTATTCTTTACTCGGACGCTCGGTCACCGCGGTCACCCTGACCCTTTTAGAGAGGGATCGGCTGATAGCGAACTGACGACGTTGTATTTGACATAGCGCAATTGGCGCTGCACCCCCGAAACCCGCGTAAGTGGCTGCGGTCGTCAGTTGGTCTAAATTTCTGATCAGAAAGATGTCCCCAAGCCAAAGGAAAATGCCCCAAGTCAAAGGTCGGCCGCTTCCCTTCTGTACGACAATGAAAGCAGCCTGCCGGCTTGATCATTTCCCCAGAAACGCTTTCGCGCACCACTTCGTTCCTAGGCAGCAGCCAAGCGCCAACCCGAACTGCGGCGAAACGCTTCCGGGCTTAGCTGGGCTGATCCTTTGACGGCGGGACGGCCCCGGAACTTTCTTTCTTGAAGGGGGTTTCGTTTTCGGGTTGCCACGGGGGAAAGCGGCAGCTTAGGGAGCGCGCCATGAATGGTTTGATTTATCTCGTCGGCTTGATTGTCGTGATTCTGTTCATCCTCTCGGCGCTTGGCCTGCGGTAACGGCGATAAGAAAGGTTGTGCCATGACATCCGTTTATCCCGGACCTGGGCGTGGGGATCCCCGTCCGGCGCCAGACCCTCGCCCGTCGTCCTTGTTGCAGCGACTCCTCTATCCCGAATGGGGTCCGATCGTCGCCGGTGCACTTGCTACAGCAGCGCTCGCGCTGGTGCTGCAGGCCTTCGCTGTCGCAATCGGGCTCTCAGTCAGCTCGACCGCACCGACGTGGCGGGACACTTCGTTTGCACTGGTTCTGCTGTCGGGACTGTATGTGGTGTTGGCAGCGCTCGCGTCTTACGGCCTCGGCGGTTACCTAGCGGGCCTTATGTGCGCGCGGCTGTCCTCTCGCGAGGATACCGACTTGCGCGATGGATTGCATGGTCTTCTGGTATGGGCGCTCGCCACGTTGCTGGCTACACTGATCGGATTGGCCACTGCCCAGTCGCTGGCTCGTCTCGGGGCTCCATCCGGCGTTCAGGGGTCATCCACGTCCGTTGGCGGTGAAAACCTCATCGCCTACGATCTCGACCGGCTGTTCCGCGCCGAACGCCGGCCCAACGCCGATCTCGATTATCCCCGCGCAGAGGCGGCCCGCATCCTGCTGACCACCTCGAGTCATAGCGGTATGCAACCGGAGGATCGTGCCTACCTCGTGCGCCTGACCGCCGCCAATACCGGCCTTGCCCAACCCGATGCGGAACGGCGCGTCGATGAGGTGGCCGCTCGAGCGAAGGAAAATATCGCCCGTGCCCGCAGGAGCGCGGTCATTCTGGCCTTTAGCGCAGCCGCGGCGGCGCTGCTCGGGGCCGCCGTCGCCTGGTTCGCCGCATGTGCGGGCGGACGGGTACGTGACGGCGAAGTTTCGCCTCACGCGCTCTTAGATTGGGGAAGGCCAATAAGGCGAACCTGAATACGGTCCGACGACAAGGGCTTGTGTCCGACGAAAAGGGCTTGTGGTTGGTACGGTACGGTGCCAGCACGTCGCCTGTCACCTTGGCGAGAAACGCGTGCGCGGCGAAGCCAGTAGTCATAGCGATTGCATCAAAACTGCTCCAGCCGATGTCATCGCCCGTCAGTGGATGACTCCTAGGACAAGCAGAGTGTAGTGCGCGGCGAACCCTCCTGAGAGTCCGAGGAGCAATGCCAGGATTCTAGTCGCCATCCACTCTGGCATAAGCGTGAACTCGCTTATCGCGTTTTGCGCAGACGCACGTGGGACTCGCGCCACTTCGGGCCAGGGCCGCGCATATAGTGCAGCTCGGGACGATATCCCTGATCGGCCAGCACTGTCCGCCAATAACGGGCCAGCTTAATGCACAATTTCAAAGCCGCAGAGGCTAGGCTTGACGTTGCATTCGAAAACCGCCTGTCCATCTAAAATGCTCCTATCGCTTAATAGCTCCTATCGCTCGTGGTTTCATATCCGCTTAAGGGGTTCCCCACGACCCCTTAGCTCTTATGGTCTTTCGTGGCTGTGATCTGCCGAAGGGGACACGATGTCCCCGCGCATGGCAAAACACGTCCGCGGATCGCGCCCATTGAACAACCCGAAATGAGCGAATGGGCGGTTATATTGTTGCTGGTCCACCATCCACTTTTCTATCTCAATCAAACGATAGTAGGACCGTTCGATATCCTGCAACATTTGCTTTGCGCGTGGATTTCGTTCGCTCTGTGCGCGTTGATGCGCAGTGAAGGCATCATCACCTACTCCGGCGCCGCTGTTAATTGTCTCTGCTCCGACCAACCCCTCTTCTCGATCTCATGCTTACATGAGCTTGGTTGATCTGAGGTGACGCAACGGCGCGAAATTGCCAGCAGCTCTTCGGAGAGTTTTCCAGCAAGATAACTCTCAAAAATTGCGTCTGCAGCGGCCGTATCGCCTCTCACCGCATGTAAAATAAAACCATACACATGCCTGAAGGCGTGCCGGAGAGTGGGGCGACTCTCAGCTAAAGATTCACCCTCAGCAGGACATTCTCCCCATTTTTGTTCGGCATCCACTTCTGAGTCCAAAAAAACACCCTCGCCATTCGAGCAAGGCGGGGGGTCCGCACTCTACTGGAAAGCTTGCGCTGCCGTGACAACTCACAAGTCGCCATTAGGTTCCGAAAGGAGAGACGAACGGTCGGTCACATCTCGCGGCCTGCCGTGTTGTCTCATATCCGTGCGTCGGCGTTCGGGCCTCGTGATCTCCGTAAGCAGCGTCCAATCCAGGGTGAGCTACCCGTTCCTTTACTGGAGGCGCGCCGCGAGCGGTCGGGCGACCGTCCGGCCGCCGACCGGCGGATGACCTGACGGCATCTCGACGAGCTAACGGCATCTCAAAGTCCGTTCATGTTTTCGCTTTGGTTCTGCGCGCGGAAAGGGAACCCGACTTCCATTCCAACCGTTTGGAATTCTGATCCCTTTTTTCTCTAGTCTGGGAGTGGTCAGTCGTCGGACCGCTTTTTTAGAATGAGGTCGATCAACCTACGCCTCGGAAACAAGTCAATCGGCAAAAGGCTGATTGCTGCTCTGGCTCCGCTCCTTGGGCGCTACCACGAAGCCCGCAAATCACTGCGTGGCTCCATCTCAAAACAAAGCCGGCAAGGGCTCGACTGGATGAATTTCTTTCTGGCCGACGTGCAG
>VAZL01000422.1 GCA_005883445.1 Alphaproteobacteria bacterium
CGGGGCAGGTCTCATGTATCGGCGCCAGCGGTTAAACCGCCATCTTCAAGTGCTTGGCTGGCCGGAAGGCGATTTTCTTGCTCGCTTTGATCTTGATGGCTTCTCCGGTCGCAGGGTTTCGCCCCATGCGGGCGGCGCGTTGCCTGACCTGCAAGATGCCAAATCCCGAAATCCGGATCCGCTCGCCTTTCTTGAGATGCTTGGTGATCAGGCTTACGAGATCGCCGAGGATCGCCTCGCCCTCGCGTTTCGTGAGTTCATGATCGGCCGCCAGCCTTGCCGCCAAATGCTTGAGCGTAACGGGGCGGCTGGCCTTGGCACTCATTGGTGTCGCTTTGCCCGCCATGATGGATTGCCCTCCTCAGAGGCGCGAAATGCGCACACGCTAGGAGATATGATTCGAGACCGGAAGGAAAGCGGTCTTTGCGCTTTAAGTGGCCAAAACACAGCGCTTTTCGCGTTCGCGCCAGAAGCGGGCCGCGCGCTTTGCGCAGTGCACGTTGGCGGCACATTTCGGAATCGATCCGGGAACGAAGCGGAATCACAACAGGAACGTCGTTCCCTCCTCGCGGGCGTGCCGGCGCCCGCGAGCGCGACGAGGAGTGCGGTGCGTGGTTCGCGCGCCCTCCCGGATCGCGTTAACGAAGCGCTTACCACGTCGGCGACATGGTTGCGATCGCAGCGCGATTGGCGGACGCGGGCGGGGCTCGTTGTTCGCGTCGCCGGGTACCCATGCCACGTCAACGACCGCAACGGCTAAAGCTCGCGACGCGGGAGACCTCGCTCTACCTCCCGGTCAAGCGCTTTCTCGAGTGTCTTGGCTTCGAGGTGAAGGGCGAAATCTGCAGCTGCGATCTCGTCGCGATCCGCGGCGATGAACCGCCGCTCGTCGTCATCGGCGAATTGAAGCTCGGCTTCAATCTCGAACTGGTGCTGCAAGGCATCAACCGCATGGCGGCGTGCGATCAGGTCTGGCTCGCCGTGCGTTTCTCCGGACGGCGCGGCCGCGAGCGCGACCCGCGCGTGCGCAAACTTTGCCGGTTGCTTGGTTTCGGCTTGCTTGGCGTGTCGACGAGCGGCCGCGTCGAGGTGTTGGTCGAGCCCAGGCCTTGGCGGCCGCGCCGCGATGCAAGGCGCCGCTCGCGCCTCGTCGACGAACATCGGCGGCGTCTCGGCGATCCGGTCCTCGGCGGAAGCTGCAAGGCGCCGATCATGACCGCGTACCGCCAGCAGGCGCTCGCGTGCGCGGCGTCGCTGTCGAGCGGTCCGCGACGCACATCCGAGATCAAAACCGCCATACCGGAAGCGCCGAAGATTCTGCTGCGCAACGTCTACGGCTGGTTTTTCCGCGTCGAGCGCGGCAAGTATGCCCTCACGCAGGAAGGTACGGCCGCACTGTCGCGTTGGCCGCGGCCGCAGGCGTAGGCGTTTCGGCGGTGCTGTCGTGATATCGGCGCCGTCCGCGCGGGACGTCCAGGCCTGGTGTGCGCGTTCCCGGCCAAGAAAAAAGCCCCGGCAAGCGGGGCTTAGTGAAGGAGGAAACGCCCATGATTAGGCGCGAGTAAGGTGACCTGATTTGCCCGTTCTGCCAACCGGAAATTCGGCCACGATTTGATATTTGGAATACGTGTGACTTTTTCGTCACAGGGAGGTCTGACGTGTCGCGACTGGGAGCCGAGATGGCCAAGGACGGCATGAACCGCCGGCGCAACCTCGGCTTTTTCTTCGATCAATCCGTGGCACGCCGGCCGGACAAGGTTGCGATCATTGATTTGTTCGGCGGGCGGGAACGCCGCGCGACCTATCGGCAGCTCGACGAGCGGATGAACGGCGTCGCGAGCATGCTCGCTCGGCTCGGCGTGGTGCCCGGCGAGCGCGTCGCCATGCTGATCGGAAACCGCACGGAGTTCGTCGAATTCTTCTTCGGATCGATGCGCGCCGGCGCGATCCCGCTGCCGCTCAACACGCGGCTCGCTGCCGGCACGCTCGATGAGATCATCACGGAGGCCGCGTGCGCGCTCGCGGTCGTCGACCCGTCGAGCCATCGCGATGCGCTCGCGATCGCGCAGGGTTTGCAACTGCGCCAGCGGCTGCTGCTGGATGAGCGCCACGAGGGCTTTCTGTCCTTCGAGGAGGAAATGGCAAAGCCCGCGGTCCCTGTCGATCCGCCCGCTCTTGCCGACGACGCCCAAGCATTCCAACCCTATACGTCGGGATCGACCGGCCGCCCCAAGGGCGCGATCATGACGCACCACGGCATGCTGTGGTACGTCGCTTACAATCAGCGCTATTGGCCCTCCGCCGAGAACGACCGCGGGCTTGTCGCGCTCCCGCTCTTTCACAAGAACGCGCTGCGCGGCACGGTGAAGCCGATGCTTTACGCCGGCGGCTCCTTCGTGCTCATGCCCGCCTATGAGCCGCGCGCGTATCTCGATGCCTTGGCCAAGTACAAATGCACCTATTCGCGCGGAGTGGCGGCGGTGTTCACGATGTTTCTCCAGCATCGCGACTATCTGCGCACGCTCGACCTCAGCGCGCTGCGCGGGATGACGATCGGATCGGCGGTGGTGATGCCCGAGCTTGTCGACGCGGTCGAGCGCGCGCTCCCGCACGTCAAGGTGTCGGAAAGTTACGGCTTGACCGAAGGCGGAAGCCCGCTGCGCGCGCCGATCGACGGCCGCGCGGTCCCGCGCGGCAGCCCCGGCGTGCCTGCGCCCGAGATCGAGCTCAGGCTGATCGATGCCGAGGGCAACGGCGCCGATGAAGGCGAGCTTCTGATCCGCTGTCCCTATGTCTGCCGCGGCTATTACAACGAGCCGGAGATCACGCGCGCCAAGCTCACCGACGGATGGCTGCACACCGGCGACGTCTTCTGCAAGGACAAGGATGGCTTCTTCTACTTCCGCAGCCGCGTCGACGACATGTTCAGTTGCGGAGGGGAAAACATCTATCCGAAGGAGGTCGAGAATCTGCTGTTCGGCCATCCCGACGTGGTCAATGCGGTGGTCGCGCCGGTGCCGCATCCGGTGAAGGGCTTGGTGCCGGCCGCGATGGTGATCGCGCGTGCGGGTTCGACGGTCACGGCGGAGGATCTCAAGACCTATTGCCTGGCCAAGGGGCCGGCTTATTCGCACCCCCGTTTTGTCGACATCGTCGCTGCGCTGCCGCTCA
>VAZL01000423.1 GCA_005883445.1 Alphaproteobacteria bacterium
ATCTGCGCTGCCCACACGACCGTGGAGACCTCGATGGAAAAGAGTCCTTTGGCCCCGAAGCCCCCGCCGACATCGGGCGAGATGACCCGCAGCTTATGTTCGGGAATGTGGAGGGTGTAGACCGAAAGCCACCGGCGCAGGTAATGCGGCTGCTGGCTGGTCGCATAGAGCGTGTAGCGGTCGCTGGCGGCATCGTAATCGCAAAGATAGGAGCGCGGCTCGATCGGGTTTGCCGACACGCGGTTGTTCGTGAGCTCAAGCTCAACGACCTTGGCCGCCGAAGCCATCGCCGCCTCCGTCTGGTGGCGATTTCCGCGCTCGATCTCGAACACGACGTTGGTTCCGAATTGCTCGTGCACGAGCGGCGCGGCCCCCTTCACGGCCAAGCGCGCCGCGACCACCGCTGGTAGCGGGCTGTAGTCGACTTCCACCGCCTCGGCGGCCTCTTCCGCGGCGAATCTGCTGTCGGCCACGACCGCGGCAACGATGTCGCCGACGTGATGGACGTTGCCGCGGGCGAAGGCCGGACGGGGAGCCGCGTTCATGGGCCGCCCGTCGGTAAACGCCATCGGATGTACCACCGTGAGCTCGCCATGCCCGGCTTTGGCCCAATCCTCGGCTGTCAGGGTCAACAGCACGCCCGGCCGCATCGCTGCGGCCTGCGTCGACAACGAGCGAATTCGCGCATGCGCATGTGGGCTGCGCACGAAGGCGCACCAGGCGGCGCCGGGCAGAACGATATCGTCGACGTAGCGGCCTTTTCCTTGAACGAAGCGAACATCCTCGCGGCGCCGCAGCGCCTGGCCGATGTAGCTGCCTTGCTCGTGCGCTTGCTCCGCCGTCATCGCGCGTCCACCGGTCAGCCGAAAATGGGCGTGGCGCCACGCATCTCGCTACTGATCACGCCTCTTCCCGCTGCCAATAAATCGCGCTGTGCCGTAGCAGGAGCAAAGCCTGATCGAGCGCTAAGCCGCAGATTCCAATCACGATGATCGCGGCGTAGACGTTGGCAAAGGTGAAGCGCGTGCTCCAGATGGTGATGTAATATCCAAGCCCGATGGAATCCCCGATCATTTCGGTTATGACGACGACGATGATCGCCACAGGCAAGGCGACACGTAGTCCCGAAAAAATGCTCGGCATCGTCGCCGGCAAAATGACTCGCCGCAGAATTATGGATCGGCTTGCGCCGCAATTTTGCGCGCTCCAAATCAGCCGCGTCTGGACCCCGCGAAAGCCGAAATAGCACGTCACCACGATCGGATAGAGGCATTCGAGAAAGGTGAACGCGATCTTCGATGGCGTTCCGATGCCGAATATATAGGTGAAAACGGGAAACAAGGCGATCTTCGGTATCGGATAGCCGATGAAAAAAATCGGCTCGAACAGATTGCGCACTAGCACGGATCGTCCCATCGCAGCGGCGAATGGAATTCCGACTCCCGTTGCCGACTTCTGTCGCGAGCGCGGTCCACACCCGCCCCGGGCTTGGTAGCAGACGAGATTCCACGAGACCGCTCGCGACCGTCAGTTGCCAAACCAAAATCAGCAGCGGGATCGAGTACCAGCGCCCGATCAGCGACCGGGCTTGCGCGAAGGTTTGAGCGGTCATCGTACGATTTCTTCCTCCGTGCCGATCATTTGGCCCTTGAGCAGGCGCGATCGGATCGCCAGCAACATGCGGTCGCTCAAAAACCCGAACACGGCGAAGCAGACGATGCCGGCGAACATCAAATCGAACCGCACCCATTCCTCGCCGTAGGAGATGATCGTACCGAGCCCAACCTTCGAGCCGATCAGCTCGGCCGCAAACAGCACCACGAAGGCATGCGCGAGCCCGATGCGGACGCCGCTGAACAACTGCGGCGCGGCCGCCGGAATGACGACGCGGAAAAAGATCGTCCACGACGGTGCTCCCATGTTGCGCGCCGCCCAGAGCAGAAGCTTGTCGACGGACAGCACCGCGTGACGCGAGGCCACGAACACCGGAAAGAAACCTGAAAATGCGATGATGGCAATCTTGGATGCATGCCCGAGGCCGAACAGAAGCAGAAAGATCGGCAGAAACGTGACCTTCGGGATGGAGTAGAGAAAGGATACCAGCGGATCGAAGAAATGGCGCACACCGGGCAGAATCCCCGCGCCAAGGCCAACGACGATGCCGGCAGCCGTGCCGAGGGCAAACCCGACCGACACCCGATAGAGGCTCGCGGCCAGCGCGACGAAGAGCTCGCCCGTCAGCGCGATTTCCCACAGAGCCGCAAGGATCGCGCTCGGCGTCGACAGATAGCGTGGCAGCATACCGACGCGGCCGAGAATTTCCCAAGCCGCCAACGCCGCGACCGGCAAAATCCAATTCTGGATCGAAGCCGAGTTGATTCTCACGCTTCCTCCAGCGCGCGCGCCTTCAATACCTCGTCCCGCACCAGGTCCCAGACTTCGACCCGCAAGGCGAGGTATTCCCGCGACTTGCGGTAGTCGCCGGAACGATCGAGGTTGGGAATGCGGATGTCGGCCTTGATGCGGCCGGGACGCGCCGTGAACACGATCACTCGCGTTCCTAGATAGATCGCCTCGTCGATGTCGTGGGTCACGAATAGCGCCGTCTTGCGGGCACGCCGCCAGATCGACTGCAGCTCCTCCTGCAGCAATTCCCGAGTCTGGGAATCGAGCGCGCCGAACGGCTCATCCATCAGCATGATTTCCGGATCGAGCGCAAACAGCCGTGCCAGGGCAACACGCTGTTTCATTCCGCCGCTCAGTTGGCCGGGATAGACATCGGCGAAACGAGAAAGATGAACGAGATCGAGATATTCGGCCGCCTTGGCGGTACGCTCGCGTTTCGGCAATCCCTTCATCTCGAGCGGCCATGCGACGTTCTCGATGGCGGTGAGCCAGGGAAATAGCGAGAGCTCCTGAAACATCATGCCGCGATCGGGACCTGGAGGGCCGATCGGCCGTCCGCTCAGCCGCAGCTCACCGGCGGTCGCAGGCTCGAAGCCGCCGATGATGTGCAGGAACGTGCTCTTGCCGCAGCCCGAAGGCCCGACGATGGAGACGAATTCGTGCTCGTCGATCGACAAAGAGAGATGATCGATGGCTCTAACGCTGCGGCTGTCGACCGTGAACGTCTTATCGAGGTCCGTGACCTCCAACAGCGGCATGGTCGCGGGCATTCTCGAGCAAGCTCATTTCGGCAGATAACCGAGATCCACCAGCGACTTGACGTCGGCCCTCTTTTTCTGGAACCCGGCCGCGATCTGGACTGCCTGCATCTTCTCGAGCGCTTCGTCATCGACCCGCAAGCTCGGGTCGCGATAGTAGTCGTTCATGGCCAGGTAGACGTCGGAGTTCACGCGAACCATCTTATGATCGATCAGGAGTTGCCGGGCCTCGCGGGGCTTTTCGAGATAGAACTGCATGCCCGCCTTGAGATCTTCGAGGAAAGCGCGGACCGCACCCGCGTTCTTTTTCAGGAATTCGTCCTTTCCGATGAGGACGATCAGCTCCTCCTCGAATGGTATGCCATATTTGGCATCGAAGATTTTGCGGACCTTCGCCTGCTTTTCCGCGAGCGCGGCGAACGGCTGCGGAAACATCCCGAGATCGACCTTTCCGGCTTCGAGCGCTTCCTGCATCGCCGGGAATGGAACCGGCGTGATCGTGACA
Organism: Alphaproteobacteria bacterium; assembly: GCA_005883445.1. GTDB lineage: Bacteria > Pseudomonadota > Alphaproteobacteria > Rhizobiales > Xanthobacteraceae > VAZQ01. The sequence continues at coordinate 3,670 of VAZL01000423.1, forward strand.
TCGGTCTCGGCCAGCCCTTGCTTTTCAAGCGCGGTTTTCAGCCAGAGGTGACCGGACGTGTAGAAGCCGTTGATGCCGACGATCTTGCCCTTCAAGTCGGCCACCGATTTGATCGGCGAATCGCCCTTGACGTAGAAGCTTGTACTGAAGCCGCGCGGGCTTTCGCGGGAAATCGACGCAATCATCTTGGCCGTCACGCCTTCCGCCGCCGCGAAAATCACGCCGTTCGCGCTGCTGGCGGCGAGGTCGATGGCGCCGGCCTCGAATGCCTGGCTGCGCTTGTCCGAGCCGGTAAACCGCGTCGCGTCGAGCGCGTAGGCCTTGCCGTGGTTCTTGGCCAGATCGGGCTTGGCAACGAGCACCCACAGCGGCTCTTCCGCCGCCATACCATAGCCGATGCGCAATGTGACCGGCTGCCCGACGGCTGCGTCGGCCGTCGCGGCCGCAAGCACGATCAAGCATGCCATTCGCCGCGCCGCGGCCTTCGCGTCAAATCCGCC
>VAZL01000424.1 GCA_005883445.1 Alphaproteobacteria bacterium
TGATCACCGGGACGATTTGAGCCGGCATCAGCAAGACCCCTGAGTCATGTCAGTTCAAGCCGCCCCTGCGTAAAACGTCAAGCCGCGCCGCGTAACCAAAGTTAACTGGTCAGAGCCGCCAAATCTCGACGTCGGCGGGCTTTGTACGCGGATCGAGCACGCCTTTGACATCCATGACGAGGCCGCGCCCGTTCGCGAGCAGGCGCGTGATCAGCGGCCAACCCGCCGTCCGATACGACTCATGGGCCACCGCAAGGACGACGGCGTCGGCGGGCGTCGGCTCCTTCTGCAAGGTGACGCCGTACTCCTTGAGCGCCGCTGCGCTATCGGCAACCGGATCGTGAACTTGCACGCTTACGCCAAACGACTCGAATTCACGAATGATATCGAAGACCTGCGAATTGCGCACATCGACGACATTCTCCTTGAACGTTAGCCCCAGCACCGTCACTCGCGGCCTCGGCGTGCCAGCTCGCAACAGCCGGCGCAGGCATTCGCGTGCGACCCGCACCCCGATCGAATCGTTGATGCGCCGACCCGCAAGGATCACGTCGGGATGGTAGCCGGCCTTTTGCGCGCGATAGGTGAGATAATAGGGATCGACCCCGATGCAGTGGCCGCCGACCAGGCCTGGGGTGAAATTGAGGAAATTCCATTTGGTGGCGGCCGCCGAAAGCACGTCCTGCGTGTCGATGTCAAGCGCGTGGAAGATGGCCGAAAGCTCGTTCATGAAAGCGATGTTGAGATCGCGCTGCGCGTTCTCGATCACCTTGGCTGCTTCCGCGACCTTGATCGACGGCGCCTTGTGCAAGCCGGCCGTGACGACCGAACCGTAAACCGCCGCGACAATGTCGAGGGTCCGCGCGTCCTGACCGGCCACGACCTTTTTGATCGTCTCGAACCGATGAGCCTTGTCGCCGGGGTTGATGCGTTCAGGCGAATAGCCGACCGTGAAATCGCGTCCCGCCAACAGACCCGAAGCCTGCTCGAGGATCGGCACGCAATCTTCCTCGGTCGCGCCGGGATAGACCGTGGACTCGTAGACGACGATGTCGCCCTTTTTCAAAGCTGAGCCGACTATCTTTGACGCACGGAGCAATGCGGTCAGGTCCGGCCGTCGTGCCTGATCAATCGGGGTCGGAACCGTTACGATGAAGAAGTCTGCGCCGGCGAGTTCGGCGGGATCGGATGTGAAGTGTAAATGAGAATGGGTAATGTCGCCCGGCTCGACCTCGCGCGTACGGTCGCGGCCGGCCTTGAGCTCGGAAATGCGTGCGGTGTCTATGTCGAAGCCGATGGCCGGTGTGCCCCCTCGGCCGAAGGCGACAGCGACCTGCAGCCCGACATATCCGAGACCGATAACGGCGAGCTTGCGACCGTGCGGCACGACCTACCTTTTGACGGCGCCCTGATGCAAATCGGGCTTTCTTACCCCGTGCATGACGCCATTCGCAATGGATCATTCAATCCGTTCTCCGAGCAAACGCCGATAGAGCGCGACCACGTCGCGGCCGATACGCTCACTCGAGAACTTCAGCTCGACCAGCTCGCGGCCGGCCTTGCCGAACGTGTGGCGCAGCTGCGGATCGAGTGCGAGGCGATCGATGGCCGCGGCGAGGGCCTCGGTGTCGTCGAGCGGCACCAGAAACGCATTGACGCCGGGACAGGCGATCTCGCGGCATCCCGGCACGTCGGTCGCAACCAGCGGGCGGCCGCAGGCCGCAGCCTCCAAGAGGCTCAAGGGCAACCCCTCGCGGTAGGAAGGCAGGACCGCGATATGTGCGCGCGCCCAGAGGGCGCCGATGTCTTCCACGAAGCCGAGCACCTTGACGTTGGGGCGCCGGGTCCAGGCTTCGATCTCCTGCGGTGGGATCGAGGTCGGGTTGGCCGGATCCGGTAGGCCCGCGATGAGCAGCCGGATGTCGCGGCCGCGC
>VAZL01000425.1 GCA_005883445.1 Alphaproteobacteria bacterium
CGTCAAGGGCGGCCCGGCGACACCGCAATTGCGCGCGGCGTTGGCCGAGTTGCGCCTGCGCGCGCGCCACCATCTCGGTGCGGCGCGACAACTGCTCGCGACCGCCGCGCCCGCCGTCGTACCGGCGCTGCTGCCGGTTGCGCTTGCGGGGCCGACGCTCGCCCGCATGGAGCGGCGCGGCTACGATCCATTCGTGCCGGTTGCGATCGCGCCGTGGCGGCGACAGTGGCTCATCTGGCGCGCGGCCCGGTGGCCGCGGCGGATCTTCGGCTAGAACGCAAATCGGTCGCGCAGGTTGCGGCGATCGGCGATGATGCGCGCGACGAGGCTCCGCTCGTCATCATTGGCGATCAGCGAGTCGATTAGATCGACCTGGTTCATCGCGACGAGTTCGAGGATTTCGCTGCGCACTTCCCCCGCAGCGGTCCGGGGCAATGCCCCGGTCAGCTGCAGATGCTCGGGCGGTTTGGGGGCCGCCTTGTCCGCCGTCTCCGCCGCGAGGAATTCGCGCAGGCCGCGCTCGGTCAGCCCTGGATTGCCTTCGACGAACGCATAAAGGCCGGTTCCGACGCGGCGGTCGGGGAAGGCCACGCCCTCGCGGTCGCTGACGTGCAGCATGTCGCGGGTGATCCAGTAATAGAGCTTCTTGCCGGTGGCCATCCAGACGCGGGTCGGGACGCTCTTCTTCGCGAGCACGCGGCGCTCGGCGGCGGTGAGCGCCTCGGGCGCATAGCGCCGTTTGTGCTTGAGCAGGTGCCGCAGGTCCTCGTAAGCCGCGATGCGGAAAAGCCAGGAGCGGCGCGAGAAGTGGGCGGCAAGCTGGAAATCGGTGAGATAGGCGCGTCCGTCGCGCCCGCGCAGCCAGTTCTGCTCCTTGGCGAGGTCGTTGTGGCAGATGCCGGCGCGATGCAGCTTGCGCAGCGCCGCCTTGGCCGAGCGGAAGAAGCCGTGCTCGCCGCGCGGCTTGGCGATGTGGAGCGGCAGGCCATCGATCCAGCCCCGAATGAGCGCATCACGACCGGCGAACAGGAGTGGCGGCGCAATGCCGAGTTCGCCCGCGATCGCAAGCGCGCGCCGCTCGCGTCCGAACAGATGGCGCGCCAGGCCAAAGCTCCACCACGGGACTTCGTCGATCCGGCGCAGCACCGCCTCGACCTCGCCCGCGCGGGTGCCGAAGCGGCCGCGCTCCACGGTCGAAAACAGGTCGCGCTTGAGCACCACCCCGTTGGTCCAGCGACCCTCGATTTCGCGCGGCAAGCTCATCCGTGCTATTCCGCCGCCGCGGCGCGATCATCGCCGGCGATCCAGCGCTCGAGATCGACGAGCGCGCGGCGACTGATTGCGCGCTTTTTGGCCAGCGCCTTTTCCGTGCCGCGCAGGCGCTCACCGCTTTCGCTCTTGACCGCGTGGGTGAGCGGCGGAAAGAGGCCGAAATTGACGTTCATCGGCTGGTATGAGCGCGGGCTGGCTGGTCCGGCGCGGGAGGCGATTTCCACATGGCCGCCGGTGATATGGGCGAGTAGTGCGCCATGCGCCGTGGTCGGCGGCGGCGGCGTGAGGTCATGGCCGAGCCCTTCGGCGACTGCAAACCGGCCGGCGAGGAGCCCAATGGCGGCGGATTCCACGTAGCCCTCGCAGCCGGTGATCTGACCGGCAAAGCGCAGGCGCGGCTCGGCGTTGAGCCGCAAGGCGCCATCGAGGAGCTTCGGCGCGTTGAGGAAGGTGTTGCGGTGAAGGCCGCCGAGGCGCGCGAATTCGGCCCGCTCGAGGCCCGGAATGGTGCGGAAGAGGCGGGCCTGCTCGCCGTGCTTGAGCTTGGTCTGGAAGCCGACGATGTTGAACAGGGTGCCGAGCCGATTGTCCTGGCGCAATTGAACGACGGCATAGGGCTTGACCCCCGGCGCGTGTGGATTGGTGAGGCCGAACGGCTTCATCGGCCCATGGCGCAGGGTTTCGCGGCCGCGCGCCGCCATCACCTCGATGGGCAAGCAGCCGTCGAAATAGGGCGTCTCCCAGTCGTGGAAGGCAACCGTGTCGCCGGCGAGGAGGGCGGCGACGAAGGCGTCGTATTGCTCGCGCGTGAGCGGACAGTTGATGTAATCGGCGCCCGATCCACCAGGTCCCGCCTTGTCGTAGCGCGACTGCAGCCAAGCGCGCGACATGTCGATCGTTTCGCGGTGAACGATCGGGGCGATGGCGTCGAAGAAGGCGAGCGCGTCCTCGCCGGTGAGCTTGGCGATCGCTTCGGCAAGCGCCGGCGAGGTCAGGGGTCCGGTGGCGACGATGACGCTGTGCCAATCGGCAGGCGGCAAGCCTGCGACCTCCTCGCGGCGGATGTCGATCAGCGGATGGGCGGCAAGCGCCGCGGTCACGGCCGCCGCGAAGCCCTCGCGATCGACCGCCAATGCGCCTCCTGCCGGGACCTGATTGACGTCGGCCGTGCGCATGATCAGCGAGCCGAGGCGGCGCATTTCCTCATGCAAGAGGCCGACGGCGTTGTGCTCCTTGTCGTCGGAGCGCAAGGAGTTCGAGCAGACGAGCTCCGCGAGCGCGGCGGTCTTGTGGGCCGCGGTCGTGCGCAGCGGACGCATCTCGTGGAGCACGACCGGCACGCCGCGCGCGGCGATCTGCCAAGCCGCCTCGGATCCGGCAAGCCCGCCGCCGATGACGTGCACTGCGCGCAGACGGTGTTCGGTCATGGGGCGAGATTATCTCGTCCCGTTCTCGGTGTTGCAAATCGCGGCTGGCGGAACGAGGAACCGGTCGGGGTTAAAACGCGAGCGAGGCTTTTAAGGCTCAAAGCAAAAGCGCCCGCACGGTGCGGGCGCCTTTGGCGTTAGAATTTTTCGCGCTGGCCAGTGTCCCACGCGATCCGCGGGATGTCCGACCGGGTGATACCGATGTCGGCCAATTCGCGGTCGCCGAGCTGATAGAGCTCTCTCAGGCTCGTGTTGTAGCGCCTCCAAGCGCGCAGGAAGTTCAGGATTGCGACCAACATGGCTTATTACCTTTCCTCCCGGCCCAAGGCCGGGCAATCGTTGCAATTGAAAATAAGGTTCCATGGTGCGCTGCATCAGATGTCATGTTGCGCCGCAGCTATGCAAAATATGCATATCTTAAGTCATTGGTTCTTCATAAAGATCAAGCGATTCGCCCTCGCCGACGGCAGGCGAAAACCGCGCCGATTTTGGCCGAAATGAGCCGTCCCGACCGCCCTATGCGCCGGCCGCGCTGGCGCCGCCGAAGCGTTCCTTCCAGCGCGGAATGACGTCCCGGTTATAGACATTGTCCGGAATGCCACCCTTGAGGGCGGTGACCACCGAGCGCGTGGCCCAGGCCACGCCCTGCCGGAGCTCACCTCCCTCGGTATAGGAGGCAGAGTGGGGCGAGAGCAGCACGCGGTCGCCGAGCTTGCGCAGGGGGGAATCCGCCGGCAGCGGCTCCTCCTCGAAGGCATCGATGGCGGCGCCGCGGATGCGCCCCTCGAAGATGGCGCGCGCGAGCGCCTTTTCGTCCACCACCTTGCCGCGGGCGGTGTTGAGCACGATGGCGTTCGGCTTCATCAGCTTTAGCTCGGCTTCGCCGAACATGTAGCGCGTCTCCGGCGTGAGCACGACGTGGAACGACACGACGTCCGACTCCCGCAGCAGCGTCTGGTAATCGACCGACGTGACGCCGTGGGTGAGGAAATGCGCGGGCGGCACATAGGGATCGTAGGCGATGATCCGCGCGCGCCAGGGCGCCAGCAGCTGGGCGACGCGCGTTCCGATCCGCCCGAGGCCGACGAGGCCGACGGTCTGGCCGGGGAATCCGT
>VAZL01000426.1 GCA_005883445.1 Alphaproteobacteria bacterium
GGAATGCTGGCGCTCGACCGCTACCTCGGCTTCCATTTCTTCACCAACGACGCCGGCGGCAACATGATGATGTTCATCAACCTGATCTGGGCCTGGGGACATCCCGAGGTCTACATCCTGGTCCTGCCGGCGTTCGGGATCTTCTCCGAGGTGATCTCCACGTTTTCAGGCAAGCCTTTGTTCAATTATCGCTCAATGGTCGCAGCGACGATGTTCATCTGCCTCGTCTCCTACATGGTCTGGCTGCACCACTTCTTCACCATGGGGGCAGGCGCCGACGTCAACGCCTTCTTCGGCATCTCCACCAGCATCATCGCGGTCGGCACCGGGGTGAAGGTCTACAACTGGCTGTTCACAATGTACGGAGGGCGCATCCGCTTCACGACCCCGATGCTGTGGTCGTTGGGATTTCTCGTGACGTTCACGATCGGCGGTATGACCGGCGTGCTTCTGGCCGTCCCCCCCGCCGACTTCTTGCTGCACAACAGCTTGTTCCTGGTTGCCCATTTCCACAACGTCATCATCGCTGGCGTCGTGTTTGCCGCCTTTGCCGGCATCACCTATTGGTTTCCCAAGGCGTTCGGGTTCAAACTGGACGAAGGCTGGGGAAAAGCCGCGTTCTGGCTCTCGCTCCTCGGCTTTTACGTGGTGTTCATGCCGCTCTATGTCGCCGGCCTGCTCGGCATGACGCGGCGCCTGCAGCACTACGACGTGGCGGCGTGGCGCCCATGGGTGCTCGTCGCGGGGATCGGCATTGTGATCATGATGGCGGCCGCGGCCTGCCAGGTGATTCAGTTCGTCGTGAGCGTCCGGCGGCGCGACGAATTGCGCGATGAGACGGGCGATCCCTGGGATGGCCGCTCGCTCGAATGGGCGACGACCTCGCCGCCGCCGCCCTTCAATTTCGCGGTGCTGCCGAACGTGCAGGGCACGGAGCCCTATTGGGGGATCAAGCAGCGCGCCATCGAGACGCAGCAGTTGTCGCCCGAGCCCAAATATGAGCCGATCGAGATGCCGCGGAATAGCCCAACCGGATTCATCACCGCTTTCTTCGCCACGATCACCGGGTTCGCGCTGATTTGGCACATCTGGTGGTTGGTGGGCCTGGGGCTCGTCGCCGCCTATGCGGTGTTCGTGTGGTTCGCGTGGCGCGACGCCGTCGAGTACTCGATTCCGGCGGAAGAGGTCGCCCGGTACGACCGCGAGCGCCGACGCGCCCGCGAGCAATGGCTCGCGCAACACGCTGGTCAGCCGGCATGAGCGCGACCGATACCCCGTTCGAGCGCGCCGGCGATCCGTACCGGGTCGGGCGCAGCCGTGATTGGGTCAGCACCGGCGCTGGCCGAGGGTACGTTTATGCAACCGGGCACGGCGAAGGGGGCCCGGCCTCGAAACGCGTGATCGTCGGCTTCGGCTTCTGGATCTTTCTGCTCAGCGACATCGTGATGTTCTCGGCCTTCTTCGCCGCGCATGCCGTGCTGCAAACGGCCACGGCGGGCGGGCCTTCCGGGCGCGAGCTATTCAACTGGTGGAGCATTGTGGCGCAGACGGCGTTTTTGCTCGTCTCGAGCTTCACCTGCGGGCTATCGGCCGTAGCGACCGAAGCGCGCAATCAACTGTGGACGCAGGTCGCGCTACTGGTGACGGGATTGTTCGGGCTGGGCTTCCTGGTGCTCGAGGGGCGGGATTTTGCCGCCATGGTGATGCAAGGCGCCGGCCCCGACCGCAGCGCGTTCCTGTCGTCCTTGTTCGCCGTCGTCGGCCTTCACGGACTGCATGTGAGCGCGGGGCTCCTCTGGCTGGGCACGATGATGGCGCAGGTCTTCGTCAAAGGCTTTCGCGCGGATATTCTGCGCCGCCTGGTGTGCTTCAATCTGTTCTGGCACGCACTCGACATCATTTGGGTTGCCCTGTTCACGGTGGTCTACCTGATAGGATTGGGCCGATGAGTCACGAGACCGACAGACGAGACCCGGGCGACGTGGGACCCGGATTCATGGATGCGGCGGAACTGACGATTCGCGAAGGGATCGCGCGCTACATCATTGGATTTGTGCTCGCGTGCGTGCTGACCGCAGCGTCGTTCTACGTGCTCAACACGTCCCTGATCTGGGGTCCGGGCATCCCGGTTGCGCTGATTGTGCTCGCTATCGCGCAGATGGGCGTGCATCTGGTTTTCTTCCTGCACATCAACACCGCTCCCGACAACACCAACAACGTGCTGGCGCTGGCGTTCGGCGTCCTGATCGTCGCGCTGGTGATCGCCGGCTCGCTCTGGATCATGGATCACCTCAACCAGAACATGATGCCGATGCATCAGATGATGCAGATGCAACGGTGATCGTTCGGCGGCGCGCCCACCTAAGATTGCATCCGCGAGCCGCTGCGATCAAATCGCGATCGCGGTCGCGTCGTAGTTATATAGCCACTCCATCCGCTCCCGCAGGCGAACCTGCTGCCACTCGCGCGCGACCTCCTCGGCAATCCGGTCCTTGTCGGCAAGGCTCGGCGCAAACGCGCTCGCCTTGTTCTCGCTGGCCTTGCGCACAACCATCGAAGTCCGCTCCCTGCGGATCTCCTCGTAGCGGGCGAAAGCCAAGCCCGGCTCGCCGAAATACTTGTCGAGACAGGCCGCGACGACATAACCGTCCTCGATCGACATCACACCGCCCTGGCCCAGGAACGGCAGCGTCGGATGGCATGCGTCGCCCAGCAAGGTGACGCGTCCCTTCGACCACGCCGGCATCGGCTCGCGGATCATCAGCGCCCATTTGTAGGGCGTCTCGATCTGATCGATCATGGCCTGGACGTCGGCGTGCCAATCGCGGAAATCGTTGCGCAGCTCTTGCCTGGTGCCCACGGTAGACCAGGACTCCACCTGCCAATCGTCTCGTTCCGACGTGCTCACGAAGTTCATGATCTCGCCGCGGCGCACCGGATAGTGCAGCACGTTGCCGTGCGGGCCAAGCCAGTTCGTTCCGACCATGCGAGCAAGACGGTGCGGCAGCTTCTCCATCGGGATCAGGCCGCGCCAGGCGATGCAACCGGTGAATATCGGCTTGCTCGGCCCGAACAGGCAGACGCGGACCTTGGAATGAATACCATCGGCGCCGATCACATAAGGCGCCTTGACGATGCTGCCGCCCTCGAACGCCGCTTCGGCGTATCCGGCGTGGGAGACGACCGAGACGCATCGCCTGTTCAGCGTGATGGCGTGGGGCTTGAGCGAGCGAACCGCTTCGGCGAGGAGGCCATGCAGATCGGCGCGGTGCAGCATGAGATGCGGCGTGCCGAATCGCTCGATGCTTTTGTCGCCGAGATCGAACCAGTTCCACGTTTCGCCGGTGCTCCAGTGCCGCAGCTCGCGGCGCTCCGGCCGAACCTGCACGTTGGCGAGGGCCGTTTCCAGGCCGAGGGCAAACAGGACGCGAGTGCCATTGGAGC
>VAZL01000427.1 GCA_005883445.1 Alphaproteobacteria bacterium
ATGATATCCGATGCCGCGTAACGCACCTTCCGCCAGACCGCGTGCATCCGCAACGCTTAAGCGGAGACGGGCGAGCGTCATGACGATGGCCTCCTCGACCCATAGGATCGGGACACACGACCCGGCCGCGCGATGCCCCCAGCGGAGCTCCCACCCCTAACGCACATTGGTGCATCGCGGTACCCTGTTTCTCTTAATCAGCGGGTCCCAGGTTCGAGTCCTGGTGCGCCCACCAATCTCCCCTCCAAGTATTTGTCGGCAATTCGGAGATCGCGTCCGCAGGGCGCCAGCCCCCCGCTAGAACGCATGCCGGTCAAGCCGCCTCTTTCTAAGTCGAGCCTTCCGCTTGGCGCCGCGCCGGCGTAGGCTTGCAAAAAAGCGAGTGTCGGGAGGATTCAAGATGAAGCGCAGCGCCGCGGTTCGCTCGGCCGTGCTCTCGACCGTTCTCTTGGCCGCTTTCTTGGGCGTGCTGGCGGCAGGGAGTGCACCGGCGCAACAAGCCGCCACCGACGACGGATTGACCGCCACGCAGAAATTGGGCCGGCAGGTCTTCGCTCAGTCCTGCGGGATTTGTCATCTGCCGCCGCAGATCAACGCGCGGACCTACGGTCCCCTATTGTCCAAGGACACGGCCGGGGGCAGCGATGAGGTCATCCGCGGCCTCATCAGCGAGGGCACGCCGCGCATGCCCGGCTTCAAGCATTACCTCGAGCGCGCCGAGATCGACGCGATCATCGCCTATCTCAAAACCGTGCCCGCCAGCGCCACGCGTTGAACGGCCAGGGAGAAACGCCATGCAAAACCATTACTTGCGCGTTGTCGCGCTCGCCGCGGTGTGTCTCGTGTCGAGCGGCGTGACCGCGCCGGCCGCCGATCATCTGCTCAGCGGCACGGTCGCCTCGGCGGCGGGCGAGAAGCTGGGCGGCGTCACCGTCTCGGCCAAGGCCCACGGCAGCACGATCACGACCAGCGTCTACACCGACGAACAGGGCGGCTATTATTTTCCGCCGCTGCCCGCCGGCACGTACACGGTCTGGGCGCAGGCGCTCGCCTTCGAGCTCGCCAAGGGCGAGGTCGATCTGACGGCGGCGCGGCGGGCGGATCTGACGCTCAAGGCGATGACCGACGTCGAGCGGCAGGTGCGGCAGCTGCCGGGCGAAATGCTCATGGCGGCGCTGCCCGAGGACAGCGCGGCCGACGCCCGCATCAAGCGCGTCTTCCGCAACGCCTGCACCGGCTGTCATACGCCGAGCTACGTGCTGCAATTCCGCTTCGACGAGGACGGTTGGTCGAAGATCATCGACCTGATGAAGGTCGTGCCCAACACCGGCGTGTTGCCGGCCAATCCCAAGCCGAACGCCATCATCGACTTCCATCAGAAGGAGCTCGCGGCCTATCTCGCCCGCGCGCGCGGACCGGGAGAAAGCTCGCTCAAGATCACGCCGCGTCCGCGGCCTTCGGGCGAAGCGGCGCGGGTGGTGTGGACGCTCTACGATGTGCCGATGGTTCCGGAGGCCGGGATCGGCACCACCTATCAGACCAACGACGGCACCGACTGGTCCCTGGGAACGGCCTCCAAGCTCGGTCTCATCACCCACGACGGGGGCATGGATTTCGACGGCAATCTCTGGTTCACGTCCAACAACCCCAATCGCCAGGTCACCGTCGGCCGCGTCGACGGCAAGACCGGCGCGGTCAAGTTCCTCAAGGTGAACCGCAACGACGGCCTCGCCGCCAACGCGCACGGCCTGGTGCGCGACCAGCAGGGCATGTTCTGGTTCGACGTCAATCCCGGCCGCCGCAGCCTGGGCCGGCTCGATCCCAAGGCCGAGAAGATCGACGTCTATATGACGCCGCCCAACATGTCGCCGCTCGGCGGCGCGGTGACGGTTGACGTCGACGGCAAGGGCAAGGTATGGGCCTCCGCGCCCGACGGCGCCGTGCGCTTCGATCCCGAGACCGAACGCTTCACCGACTTCAAGTCGCTCTCCTACAAGACCGCGCGCGGCACCGGCATGACCTATGGCGCGGCCGGCGATCGCGACGGCAACGGCTGGTGGACGCAGATGGCGTTCGACACGGTCGGCAAGGGCGACATGGCATCGGGCAAGACCATCGAGGTGAAGCTGCCGGCGGTGCAGGCGGAGCTCGATCGCATCACGCCGGAAGCGCGCGCGCTCTACGACAAGTTCGAGGATCTCTCCTTCAACAGCCCGTTCCCGTGGCAGCAGGGGCCGCGCCGCATGGGCACGGACAAGAATGCCGACGTGCTGTGGGTCGGCAATTCCTGGGGCGGGAGCCTCACCCGGATCGACACCAAGACGCTGGAGACCACGATCGTGCCGCTGCCGGATCCGGTCGCGATGCAGCCCTATCACCTGGTGGTGGACAAGAACCACAACGTGTGGGGCAATCTGTGGACCAACGACCAGATCCTCAAATACGACCCTAGCAGTTCGAGGTGGACCGTATTCGAATTGCCGGTGCGCGGGACGGAAATTCGCCACATCGCGCTCGACGAGCGCCACGGCACGACGCAGGTGATCCTGCCGGTCTATCGCACCAACCAGATGGGCGTCATGCGGCTGCGCAGCGAGGCCGATCTCGCGGCGCTCAAGGCGCAGGCGGCGCGTTAGGCGCCGCCTCGACGGCGCGCGAACCATTGCGGGTGGCGTTACGCAATAGGTAAAGCGCTACGTGTTCGGAATGCCGTCGGCATGGACCGGCGCGGTCCGTCATTTGGATCCATCATGAACATTACGCTTGGCGATTTAGCCGATCCGCGAGTTGTCGATTTGCTCGAATACCATCTTACGAGCGCGCGAGCGCATACCGCACCGGGAAGCGCGCATGCGTTGGATATTGGGGGTTTGCAAGCGCCCAATATGACTTTTTGGACGGCG
>VAZL01000428.1 GCA_005883445.1 Alphaproteobacteria bacterium
GGCTTCTTCGACGGCAAACGCATCCGTACCATCGAGGGCATCGCCCGCAGCAACGACAAGGGCGATCTCCTCGCGCTCTCTTCGGTGCAGCAGGCCTTCCTCGACCAGTTCAGCTTCCAATGCGGATACTGCACGCCGGGCTTCGTCAACGCCGCCACCGTGCTGATCGAGCGGCTCAAACGCGCGCCGGTGCCGCGCGGCGAGGTCGAGGCGACGGTGGCCGCGGCGCTGGAGAAACATATCTGCCGCTGCACCGGATACGTGCGCTACTACCAAGCGGTGCGCGACGTGATCCTCGCCACACCCGGCCTGACGCGGGACGCCGCATGATGGTGCGCCGCGTCGGTCGGCGGGTCGTCAGCATCGCCGCGATTGTCCTCATCGCAGGCATCGCCGCGGCCGCGGTCGCGACGCGAAACCTCCGCTCCGGCAAGACCGGCGGTCCGCTGCAGGCAGTGAGCGCCCCGGCCGGCGTCGTCGCGCGCGGAAAATACCTGGCCGAGGCCGCGGACTGCGCCGCCTGCCACACCGCCCCGGGCGGCGCGCCCTATGCCGGCGGCCTGGCGATGCCGAGTGGCTTCGGCACGATCTTCGCGACCAATATCACGCCCGATCCCGACGACGGCATCGGCCGCTGGAGCGCGGAAGAGTTCTGGCGCGCGCTGCACGACGGGATCAGACGCGACGGGCAGCAGCTTTATCCGGCAATGCCGTACACGTCCTATCGCGGCATGACGCGGGCGGATGCGGACGCGATTTACGCCTACGTGATGCAGCTCCTCCCGATGAAGGTGGCGAACCGAAGGACCGAGCTTAATTTCCCCTTCAACATCCGCCTCGGCATGCTCGGCTGGAACGTACTGTTCCTGCACGACAGCCTTCCTGCGGTATCCGCCGGAAGCTCTCCGGCGTGGCAGCGCGGCCGCTATCTGGTGAACGTGCTGGGACATTGCGGGGAATGCCATACGCCCCGCGGCATCGCGGGCGAGATGGAGTTGTCGCGCGCGTTGACCGGTTTCGCGCTCTCCCGCGTCGCCGCGCCCGATATTACGCCCGCCGGGCTCGCATCCCGCGGCTGGACGGCCGCGGGACTGCGCGCTTACCTCGGTCGCGGGCTCGCCCGTCAAGGCTCGGCGTTCGGCGACATGCATCCGGTGATCATGCTCAGCACGAGAAATCTGACGGCGGAGGATCTCGATGCCGTCGCGATCTATCTGCTCGGCGACAACCCGCCGCCGCCCGCGCCGCTGTCGGCGACCGATGCGACGGAAAGCGCCGCCGCAATCGAGGCGGGGAGGACGAGCTATGTGGCGCTGTGCGCCGGCTGTCACGGCCTCGACGGCAACGGCGTGCCGAACACGGTGGTGGCGATGCGCAACAACAGCACGCTGCGGCTTGCCGATCCACGCAATCTGATCGTTGCGATGCTGGACGGCATCGGAGCGGCGAATTTCCCGCATCACGCGAGCATGCAGGCGATGCCGGGCTTTTCCGACAAGTTGAGCGATGCGCAGGCCGCCGCGCTCGCGAACTATTTGCGCGTCACCTGGGGCGGGCAGAAGGCCGACGTGACGCCGGCTGCCGTGCGGGCGCTGCGCTGAGGGATGCTAGCGCAGCGATATCAACGCGCCGGCCGCCGCGCTCAGAATCACCACCAGCCATGGCGGCGTCTGCCACATGAACAGCAGCAGAAACGCCGCGACCGCCAGCGCAAAGTCGGCGGCGTCTGTGATGCCTACGGTGCATACCGGCTGATAGAGCGCGGCGAGCAGCAAGCCCACCACCGCGGCATTGACCCCGCGCAGCGAAGCTTGCGCCACCGGCCGCCGCCGCAGCTGGTCCCAGAATGGCAGCGCGCCGATGACGAGGAGGAACGACGGCAGGAAAATCGCGATGAGGCAGATCGACGCCCCGATCCAGCCGTTCGGCGGCGGGCCCATCACCGTGCCGAGATAGGCGGCGAAGGTGAACAGCGGTCCGGGCACGGCCTGCGCGGCGCCGTAACCGGCGAGGAAGGCGTCGTTGTCGACCCAGCCCGGCGGCACGACGGAGGCCTGCAACAGCGGCAGAACCACGTGCCCGCCGCCGAACACCAGCGAACCCGCGCGATAGAACGCATCGAATTCCTTGAGCGCCTGCGAGGGAATCGCCGCGGCCAGCAACGGCAAGCCGATCAGCAGCGCGAAGAATACCGCGAGCAGCAGCGCGCCGAGCGCGCGGCTCACGTGGAGCGGCAAGGCGGCGGGCGCGATCTCTTCGCCGCCGCGCAGGAGGACCGCGCCAACGATGCCGCCGAGCGCGATCGCGCCGATCTGCCCCCACGACGACGGCGCGCCGAGCGCGATGATGGCCGCGACCACCGCGAGCGTGGCGCGCGCGCGATCGGGTGCGAGCGTGCGCGCCATGCCGAGCACCGCCTGCGCCACGACCGCGACCGCCGCCACCTTGAGGCCGTGCAGCCAGCCGGAGCCGGCGGCATCGCCGAGCGCGCCGATGCCGTAGCCGAACAGCACCATCGCGACGGCCGACGGCAGCGTGAATCCGATCCAGGCCGCCAAGGCTCCGGCATAGCCGCCGCGCAACAGGCCGACGGCGAGACCCACCTGGCTCGAGGCCGGCCCGGGCAAGAATTGGCAGAGCGCGACCAGGTCGGCGTAGCTCTTGTCGTCGAGCCAGCGCCGCCGATGCACGAACTCCTCGCGGAAATAGCCGAGATGCGCGACCGGTCCGCCGAAGGAGGTCAGCCCGAGCCGCAGGAACGCGCCCAGGACTTCACGCCAGCTTCCGCCGGCACGCGCGTCAGCGGCAGAGGTTTCCTCGCGCGTCGCCATCCACGTCTCGGCCGCCTTAGGGCGTATTCAGGTGAACTGGGATCAGCGCGAGCGGCGAACTCGGTCCTACCCTCCCCCTTGTGGGGAGGGTCGGCGCGAAGCGCCGGGGTGGGGGTCGTGCGGTGATCCGATGACGGACCCCCACCCCAACCCCTCCCCACAAGGGGGAGGGGAGCACACCGAGTTCGCCGCCGCATTGATTCCACTTCGCGCGAGCGCGGCGTAGCCATCCGCGAAACTGTCCCCCTGAAAGCAGAAAGCGGACGGGTCGGGTCACGGCCGGACTGAATGGGCCCGCGCAGCGGGGGAAGGGGGAACTACCCCGCGTCCTTGGCCCTTGCCATGACAATTTTATTACAGAAAGATGACAGGCGCCCGCCGCGGTGAATGTCGACAAGAGCGCGGCTGCCGCCTCGAGTCATGCCGCCCGCCGTCCTCGACCCTGGCGCGCGATGCCGGTCGACGCGAGCGCCGCCTTCAAGCGCTCGTAGACGATACGCTCGTGGGCGGCGTGCTGATCGACGATGACGATGCCGTCGCGCGTCTGCGCCACGATATAGGTTTCGTGCACCTGCGCGCGGGCGGCGCCGAGCGGCCGGTCGAGGAGGTCGGGCTCGGCCGCATCGATGTGCGCGTGGACGCTCGCGTCGGCGGCGGGGCCGCCGACGTCGAACGCCGCCTGGGCCGCCTCCGCCAAGCCTCCCGCCCCATGGCCGCGCGCCGCGAGCGGCATGCCGCGCGCATCGATCGGCCGCGCCGGCGAATTCCGCCAGTCCCAGGTGCCGCGCCGCGCCAGCGCGGCCGGGCGGAACGCGGCGACGGTCGCGCTGCCGCCGGTGGTGGCGGCGCGCTGGCCGTCGCGGGAGAGCGCCTCCTGCAGCGCGCGGATGAGCACGCCGCGCACAAGCCCGCCGTCGCGGAAGCGCACCTCGGCCTTGGCCGGGTGCACGTTGACGTCGACCTCGCGCGGATCGAGCGCGACGAACAGCGCCACGATGGGATGGCGGTCGCGCGGCAGATAATCGGCATAGGCGGCGCGCACCACGCCGATCAGGAGCTTGTCGCGCACCGGGCGGCCGTTGACGAAGAGATATTGGCCGAGCGAATTGGCGCGCGTCAGCGTGGGCAGCGCGGCGAAGCCCTCGACCGCAAGGCGCGCGTCGCCGCCCCGCACCTCGACCGCGTTGGCGCGGAACTCGCCCCCGAGAATGTCGGCGAGCCGCGCCAGACGTCCGCTCGCGCCGGGCAGCGCCGCGGCCCAGGTGACCGGCGCGCGCTCCTCGCCAGCGAGCGTGAAGGCGACGTCGGGCCGGCTCATCGCCAGCCGGCGCACCACCTCGCGGATCGCCTCGCCTTCGCTGCGGTCGCTTTTGAGGAATTTGAGCCGCGCCGGCGTGGCATAGAACAGATCGCGCACTTCGACCCGCGTGCCTTCGCCGAGCGGGCCGGGCTTGACTTGCGCTTTGCGGCCGCCGTCGACGGTGATCGCCCAGCCGTGCGGCTCGCCGGCGTGGCGCGTGGTGATGGTCAGCCGCGCGACCGCGCCGATCGAGGGCAGCGCCTCGCCGCGGAAGCCCAAGGTGCGGATGTCGAGCAGATCGTCGTTGGGGAGCTTCGAGGTGGCGTGGCGCTCTACCGCCAGCGCGAGGTCGTCGCGCGTCATGCCGGCGCCGTCGTCGCTGACGCGGATCAAGCGGCGGCCGCCGCCATCGGTCACGATCTCGATGCGGGTCGCGCCGGCATCGAGCGCGTTCTCCACGAGTTCCTTGACCACGCTCGCCGGCCGCTCCACCACCTCGCCCGCCGCGATGCGGTTGACGATGCCTTCGGAGAGCTGGCGTACGGGCATCTTTTG
>VAZL01000155.1 GCA_005883445.1 Alphaproteobacteria bacterium
GAGGCCGCCGGCTGCCCGGCCCTCGTCCTTCATCAAAACCCTTCCCGCCGCGCCGAAGCCTTCCGGGCAACGGCAGCGGCCGTGTCCCAAACTCAGATCGCGACGAGTGTAACACGGGGGTGGCTCGCGCAACAGGTGCGCGTTGAGCGCATGGCGTGGTCGGATGTCCTTGTCGAAGGGATCGGCGTCCTTTATCTCAAATTCGCGCCGCCCGACCGGCCCCCTCGTGCCGAAGGGCGCGCTTAATCCGTGGAGCCACCGCCTGCGGCCAACCGGCTTGCAGGCGATCTATTGATCAAGGCTTTGATTGATGAATCTGCAAAACGACCCGCAAAGCTTGGCGCTGATGAAATTCGGCATCGGGCAGCCGGTGCCGCGCAGCGAAGATCCGATGCTGGTGCGGGGCGAGGGCCGCTACACCGACGACGTCAAGCTCGCGGGCGAGGCCTATGCGGTGATGGTCCGCAGCCGCGTTCCCCATGGGGTGATCAAGAGCATCGACACATCCGCCGCGCGCAAGATGCCCGGCGTGCTCGGTGTCTATACCGGCGCCGATCTCGCCGGCTATGGCACGCTCAAGTGTATCGTGCCGTTCAAGAACCGCGACGGCACGCCCATGAAGCAGCCGCCCAGGCGAAAGACGCCGCCGAGGCGGTCGAGGTCGAGATCGAGTCCTTGCCCGCCGTGATTCGGCCGGAGGACGCCGCGCGTCCCGGCGCGCCGCTCCTTCATGACGAGGCCCCCGGCAATGTCGCGCTCGACTATCATTATGGCGACACCGAGCAGGTCTCGGCCGCGTTCGCCAAGGCCAGCCATGTCACACGGCTCGAGCTCGTGAACAGCCGCGTGGTCGTGAACACGATGGAGCCGCGCGCGGCGATCGGCGTCTACGACGCCGCCAGCGGAGGCTTCACGCTGCATGCCCCATCCCAAGGCGTGTTCGGCTTGCGCAGCCATATGGCCGATATTCTCAAAGTCGAGCCCAAGCGCCTTCGCATGTTGACCGGCCATGTCGGCGGCTCATTCGGCATGAAGTCGGGGCCGTTTCCCGAATACGTCTGCGTGCTGCACGCGGCGCGTGCGCTCGGCCGCCCGGTGAAATGGACCGACGAGCGCTCGGGGAGCTTCGTCTCCGACAGTCACGGGCGCGATCACGAGCTCACGGCCGAGCTCGCACTCGACGCCGACGGCACCTTCCTGGCGGTGCGCATCACCAACTTCGGCAATATGGGCGGGTACCTCTCGCACGTGGCGCCGATGCCGTCGACCCTCAACATCGTGAAGAACGCGCAGAACGTCTACCGCACGCCGTTGATCGAGGTCTCAACCAAGTGCGTATTTACCAACACCTCGCACGTCTCCGCCTATCGCGGCGCCGGCCGGCCCGAGGGCAACTACTACATGGAGCGGCTGGTCGACGCGGCGGCCGCCGAGATGGGGATCGACCGCCTCGCCCTGCGCCGGCGCAACCAGATCAAGCCGCGCGAACTTCCGATCAAGACGGCATCGGGAAGCAACTATGACAGCGGCGACTTTCCGGGCGTGCTCAAGCACGCACTCGAGGTCGCCGACGCCAAGGGCTTCGCGCGCCGCAAACGCGAGAGCCGCAAGCGCGGAAAGGTGCGCGGGCTCGGCGTGGGCAGCTTTCTCGAAGTCACGGCGCCGCCGAGCAAGGAGATGGGCGGCCTCCGTTTCGAAGCCGACGGCACCGTCACCATCATCACCGGCACGCTGGATTACGGCCAGGGTCACGCCGCGCCGTTCGCACAGGTGCTGAGCGAAAAGCTCGGCGTTCCGTTCGAGCGCATCCGCCTGCTGCAGGGCGACAGCCACGAGCTGCTCGCCGGCGGCGGCACCGGCGGTTCGAAATCGATCATGCACAGCGGCACCGCGATCGTGGAAGCATCCGCCAAGGTGATCGAGCAGGGCAGGCAGATCGCCTCTCACGTTCTGGAAGCATCGGCCGCCGACATCGAGTTCGCGCAGGGGCGCTTCGTCATCGCCGGCACCGATCGCGCGATCGGGATCATGGAGCTCGCCGAGCGGCTGCGCGCGGGACTGAAGCTGCCGGAAGGCGTGCCGTCGACGCTCGACGTCCGCCACGTGACCGATGGCCCCGGCGCCTCCACCTACCCCAACGGATGCCACGTCTGCGAGGTCGAGCTCGATCCCGACACCGGCGTGATCGAGGTGGTGAAATACGTCTCGGTCAACGATTTCGGCACCGTCATCAATCCGCTGATCGTCGAGGGTCAGCTTCATGGCGGCGTGATCCAGGGCGTCGGGCAGGCGCTCATGGAGATGACCGTCTACGACGGCGATGGTCAGCTCCTGACCGGCTCGTTCATGGATTATGCGCTCCCGCGCGCGAGCGATTCGCCCGAGGTCACCGTCGTCAATCATCCGGTGCCGACGAAAACCAACGTGCTCGGCGTCAAGGGCTGCGGCGAAGCCGGCTGCGCCGGCTCGCTCACCTCGGTCATGAATGCGATCGCCCATGCGCTGTCTGAATTCGGCATCCTCCACATGGACATGCCGGCGACGCCGTACCGCGTCTGGCGCGCCATCCAAGACGCCCGCGCCGCGCACGCGGCCTGATCGGCCCCGCCCCGACCAAAAAGAACAATGGCCCAAGCTGCCGAGCTTCTCACCCCCGCCCGCACGAGCGAGACCAAGCTCGTCGCCGGCGTGTGCTTCGCCCACCTGGTCAGCCACTATTACATGCTGATGCTGGCGCCGCTGTTCGCGTTCATACGCGCGGACTTCGGCGTGACCTATACCGAGCTGAGTCTCGCGCTCACCACCTTCAACGTGGTCTCGGCGGTGTCGCAGACGCCGGTCGGCTTCTTCATCGACCGCACCGGCGCGCGCATCAATCTGATCGGCGGCCTGCTTTTGGGCTCGGCCGCGATCGCGATCGCGGGAGCGGTGCACTCGTTCTGGGTGTTCATCGCGATGTTCGCCGTCTTGGGCCTCGCCAATACGGTCTACCATCCCGCCGATTACACATTGCTGTCCGAGCGCGTCTCGCCGCGACGCATGACCCAGGTGTTCTCGTTCCACACCTGCTCCGGCATGATCGGTTCGGCCATCGCGCCGGTGAGCCTCCTATTCATGCAGAGCGCGGTGGGATGGCGCGGCGCTTTTCTCTGCTCGGCGCTGCTCGGCGTCGTCGCGGCCCTCGTTCTGGCGGTGCAGGGAGAGCCGCCGGTCGTCCATCCGGCACATCCATCGAAGCCACGCGGAGAAGAGCCGGCGAGCTGGCAGCTTCTGCTGTCGCCGCCGATCCTGCTCAACCTCCTTTTCTTCGTGGTGCTCTCGATGGTCGGCGGCGGCCTCAACCAATATCTGGTGGTCGGACTGGGCGCGCTCTATGGGACGCCGCCCGGGCTCGCCAACACCGCGCTCACCGGCCTTCTGACCATGAGCGCGATCGGAGTATTGCTGGGGGGCGTGCTCGCCGGGCGCACTGCGCGCCACAGCCTCGTGGCGTGCACGGGATTGCTAGTGACGGGCGCCGCCAGCACGCTCATCGCTTTCGTCGATCCAGGCGCGCTCCTGCTCGTCCTGATCGCGTCGCTGAGCGGTTTCGCGAGCGGCATGACCATGCCTTCGCGCGACATGATCGTGCGCTCGGTCACTCCGCCCGGCTCGTTCGGCAAGGTGTTCGGCTTCGTCACCACCGGCTTTCATATCGGCGGCATGGTGGCGCCCTTGATCTTCGCGCAGTTCCTCGATCATGGGTACCCGCGCGGGGTATTTCTCTACGTCGCCGCCTGTGCGCTGGTGGCGATCGCCACCGTGGCATTCGGCATGTCGGGCCGACGCACGGCGTGAGCGGCGTCCGCGCCGTTGCGGCTT
>VAZL01000156.1:0-4963 GCA_005883445.1 Alphaproteobacteria bacterium
ATCGGCTTGCTGCTCAAGATTCCGAAGGACGGCTCCTGGATCGATATCGTCTTGATCACGGCGAAGGCGACGCTCGGCCTGGCAGCGTTGGCCGCGGCCGCCCAGGGCTGGGCGCTGCGCAGGACGACCTTGGCCGAACGCCTGCTGTTGATACTGGCGGGCCTATTTCTGGTATTTCCGAGCTTGCTCGAGGCGTTGATGGAGGCCGTCATCGGCCGTGACATCGACTACACCGCGACATTTGGCTTGGCGATCGGGGCCGCGGTCCTGCTAAGACAGCGCATGACGCTGGCCACGCCGCGCTGACCTGCGCGCCGCGCAACAGGAAGAGGACGACCATCATGAAACGCAAAGGACTTGTGATCTGCGCGCTCGCGATGGGCGCGGCGGCGATGGCCGGCGCGGCCTTCGGCCAAGGCGCCAATCAAGCGCTCAATATCGCCATCGCGACCGGCGGGACCGGCGGGGTCTACTACCCGCTCGGCGGCGGCATGGCGAACGTGCTGTCCAAATACCTGCCCGGGGTGCAGGCGACCGCGCGCGTGACCGGTGGCTCGGTCGACAACCTCAAATTGATCGGCTCGCAACAGAGCGAGGTCGCACTCGTGATGGTCGACGCCGCGCTCGATGCGCTCAAGGGCGAGGACAAGTTCAAGGGCAGCCCGGTCGAGGTGCGCACGCTCATGGTGCTCTACCCGAACCGCATGCACGTGGTGAGCATCGAAGGCACCGGGGTCGAGAAAATGGCCGACCTCAAGGGCAAGCGCGTCTCCACCGGCTCGCCCGGCAGCGCGACCGAGGTGATGGCGTTCCGCGTCATCGAGGCTGCCGGCCTCGACAAGGACAAGGACATGAGGCGCGAGCGCCTCGGCGTCGCCGAATCGGTCAACGCGCTCAAGGACCGCAAGATCGACGCCTTCTTCTGGGTCGGCGGGCTGCCGACCGCTGCGGTGACCGATCTCGGCGCCACGCCGAACGTGAAGATCAAGCTGATCGACCACGCCGACACGGTCGACAAGATGAACGCGAAGTACAACAACCTCTATTCTACCGGCGTGATCCCGGCGAAGACTTACCCGGGTCAGGACAAGGACAATGCCATCGCGGTGGTGCAGAACATCCTGGTCGCCAACGCCAAGATGGCCGACAAGGTCGCCTACGACATCGTCAAGACCTTCATCGAGAAACGCGACGAGCTCGCGATCGTGCACGCCGAGGCAAAGAACATCACGCTCGAGAACCAGTCGTTGAAGAACTCCCCGATCCCGTGGCATCCGGGCGCGCTGAAATATTTTGCCGAGCAGGGCGTGAAGATGTGACGTCGGCGCAGGGCGGCGCGCCCCTGCGCCGTCATGGGAAAGCTTGACGCCGCCTATTTGCATTCGCTGCGTCGGTCCCCTGATCCTTCTCGAGGGCCGTATATCGCATCGTGCCGCCAACGTGGCCTGGCGGCGCGCCGCTTGCGGCAACATTGTGGCGACGGGCCGGCCGATTAACAGGATTGCAAGCTTGATGCGCCAATAAAAAATCCGACGCATTTGCGCCATCACGCCGCCTTTTGCCGGCAGGAGGATGTTGTTTGCGTTTCGCAGGGGCGGGGGCAAGCCTACTGATGGTTGCATCGCGCAACAGGCCGGAGGGCGGTCTGGGAACCCCCTTCGGCCTCGGCGTCCTGATGTTGCTGCTGCTATCGAGCGAGGTCGGACAGCAGGACCTCGCCGCGTTGATCGCGCGTCAGCCGGTCGTCGATCGTTCGCAGAAGGCGGCGTTTGCCTCGCCGTTCGGCACCATCCACGAGGCCAAGTTCAGCGTGGCGGACGCGACGGGCGACTCCATCCCGCTGCCGTTGGACTTCAAGTTGATCGGCTTCGATCCGAACGATCCGGGCGTCACCGGGTCGATCCGCGAGCGGTTCCTGGGCGACGAAGCCTCGTTCGCGAGCCCTTATGCAGGTCCGATGGTCGACCGCAGCCGCAAGGGCGACTACGGCGTCGCGGGCAGCGGAGATCGCCTGATCGCGTTCAAAGGTGATCGGCTCAAGCCGTCGCCGGCGACTGACGTGATGCGGAATGCGGAGCCGCAGGGCGCACCGCTCGCGCAGCAAGGCGGACAGCCGCTCTCGCCCGAAGCGTCGGTCGACGCCGCAAAGCCTGCGGGCGAACCGGCTGAGCAGCCGGCGTCGGCCCGCCCGGCTGAGGACACGCCAGCCGGCAAACGCGCTGGCGGCGCGGCCGCCGTCCGATCGGTCGGCAGTCTCGCCTTTGCGCCAGCGGACGCGGATGGCTCGCTGCGCGCGGCGCGGCTCTATTTCAACGTCGATCCCATGGGGCAAAAGCTCGGCGCGATCGAGCCATGGGCGCCCGGCGAAGAACCACGATTCGAAGCGGCCGATATCGCGGCGAGCAACAATGCCAACGTCAAGCTCGCGGCGGTGCCGCCCGTGCCTTTTCCCGCGGGTGAGCCCGGCGCCATCTTCGACGCCCCGGTCGAGCGTGCCGATCTGCCGCCGCTGCCCTCCGATCCGGGCGTGGTGGTCAAGAACGGCATAGGCGGAGGACAAACGGTCGCGCCCAAGGGCGAGGTCACTGGCCAAGACCAGCGGCCGATGACCCCGGCCGAGCGACTCGGCCTCGACGACGCAAGTCGCGCCAAGTCGGAGAAATGCCTGGCCGAGGCGATCTATTTCGAATCCCGCGGCGAAGCCGTGCGCGGCCAAATGGCGGTGGCGCAGGTGATACTCAACCGCGTGTTCTCCGGCAAATATCCCAACACGGTCTGCGGTGTCGTCTACCAGAACGCCCACCGCCGTCTCCACTGCCAGTTCACGTTCGCCTGCGACGGCATTCCCGACATCGTGCGCGAGCCCGACATGTGGGAGCGGGCCAAGACCATCGCGGCCGAAATGCTCGACGGCAAACTCTGGCTGCCCGAGGTCGGCAAAGCCACGCACTATCACGCGTACTGGGTGCATCCGGGCTGGGTGCGCGAAATGACCAAGATGCACAAGCTCGGCGTCCACACCTTCTATCGGCCGCGCGCCTGGGGCGACGGCCTCGACGCGCCCGAATGGGGCGACGAGGCATCGACGGCGGACGCGGCGAAGCGGCTCGTGGAAGCGGCGAAAAAGCTTTGATCTGAGCGGCAGTCGGGTGGTCGTCGCCATCGTTTGGCTCGTCAGACGTGGCCTCCTCCCCGTCGTCCCCGCGTATAGCGCGTCGTTAAGGGCGTTTACGCCCGTCTTCGACGGGCTATGGACGCGCGTGAACGCGCTTATGGGGTGATGCCGCCCGAGGCCTCGAGCGGAAACTTGCCGCCGACCATTTCCACCGCCTTGCGCATGGTCGCCACATCCATGTTGTCGAGCAGCACCGCGTCGGCTAGCCCGACCTCGAGCACCTCGCGCAGCTGATCGAGCGTATCGACCTCGATCTCGACCTTGACCAGATGGCCGGCGGCGGCCCTTGCGCGCTTGAGCACCGCGGCGATGCCGCCGGCGACGGCGATGTGGTTGTCCTTGATCAGCATGGCGTCGTCGAGGCCGAAGCGATGGTTGAAACCGCCGCCGCAGCGGACGGCGTACTTTTCCAGGGCGCGCAGGCCCGGCGTCGTCTTGCGCGTGCAGCAGATGCGCGTGCGCGTGCCCGCGACGCGACGCACGAATTCGTGCGTCGCCGTCGCCACTCCCGAGAGACGGCCGAGCAGGTTGAGCGCCACCCGTTCGGCGGAAAGGACGGCACGGGCGGGACCCGCGACCGCCATGAGCGCGGTCTTCGCGGCGACGGCGGACCCATCGCGCGCATTGGCTGCGATCTCGATCTCGGGCGCGAGCTTGGCGAAAGCTGCGGCCACGAGCGCTAGGCCCGAGATCACGCCCGCCGCCCGCGCAACCACGATTGCGCGCGCCGGCGTGTCCTCCGGGATGGTTGCAGTCGCCGTAATGTCGCCGGCGCGGCCAAGGTCCTCGGCGAGCGCGCGGCTGACCGCGGCATCGATCTCGAGCGGCGACAGGAAGGCATCGGGGCAGAGAAGGGAGCGTGCCATGATCGTGCTCCGGCTGAGATGAACTCTGGTCACGAGCGCCGCTCTTCACAGCTGTCGTTCCCGCGACAGCGGGAACCCATAACCACCGGTCTCTGGAATATGGGTCCCCGCAACGGGTCCCCGCGACGCGAGCGTCGCGGGGTGCCCCTCGCGGGGACGACGGAGTCCTCGCCGTCAGCGTTTCAAGCTTACCATCCGCTCGACCGATCGGCGCGCCCGCGCGGCGATTGCAGGATCGATCACGACCTCCTCCTTGAGGTATACGAGACTGTCGAGAATCTTCGGCAGCGTAATCCGCTTCATATGCGGGCAGAGATTGCACGGACGCACGAACTCGACGTCGGGTAATTCGGCCTGCACGTTGTCCGCCATCGAGCACTCCGTGACCATGACGACGCGGCGCGGCCGCTTGTTGCGCACCCACTCGATCATGCCGGCGGTTGAGCCGGTATAGTCCGCCTCTTCGAGCACGTCGGGCGGGCATTCCGGATGCGCGATGATCTTGAGCGACGGGTCGCCCTCGCGGTAGTGGCGAAGCTCGTCGGCGGTGAAACGCTCGTGCACCTCGCAGGCGCCATGCCAGGATATGATTTTCACCTTGGTATGCGCCGCCACATATTTCGCCAGATACTGGTCGGGCAGGAAGATGACCGTGTCGGCGCCGAGACTCTCGACCACCTCGAGCGCGTTCGAGGAGGTGCAACAGATGTCGACCTCCGCCTTCACCTCGGCCGAGGTGTTGACATAGGCGACGACCGGCACGCCGGGAAATTTCGCGCGCAGCAGCCGCACGTCGGCTCCGGTGATCGAGGAGGCGAGCGAGCAGCCCGCTTTGAGATCCGGGATCAGCACGGTCTTGTCCGGATTGAGGATCTTGGAGGTCTCGGCCATGAAGTGCACGCCGCATTGCACGACGATATCG
>VAZL01000156.1:5111-6964 GCA_005883445.1 Alphaproteobacteria bacterium
GCACCCGCTCGTAGAGGTGGGCGGTGTCGTGCGCGACCTCCTCATTCCACTCGAGCGTTGGCATCGGCGCCGCGACGTCGCGGCGCGCAATGGTCGCGCGGCTCGTCTGCGGGGGCGGGGACGCACGTCCCGCGGACGGGCCTAATGCTTGCAGGATCGGCATCGATTCCTCTCCCGTGGCGGAAAATGCTCATACTGAGCATATCCAGGAGACGAAAATATCCGGCCGCAGCCGGCACTGTGTGGATCGAAACGAGGGGTTATCCTCATTTCGAGCAAATCATCATATAACATCGCCGTCTGCCAATTTCCAGCCGCGCCGGGACTAACTGCCATGCACCGGCGGAGGAAGACTTTCACAAGTTTCGTTTGGGAATGACGGCGCGAGGCCGTACAAGCACCGACCGGGTAAGAACGTTTCGGCCAAAGAAATCGTCGTCGCGATCAAGCCGCGATCCGAGCTGCTGCGCGTCCCGTTGCCGCCGGTTCCCGCTGTGAGCTGCGAACATTCGGTGCGGCGATCGTTCTCCGATTCACACGGGTTCGCGGTCATGGCCATTTCATTTCCGTCCGTCTCGAGAGCCTCGACGATCGGCTGGCGCACGCCGGCGGTGATCGTGGTGTGCGGCTGTCTCATCTCCATGATCAGCTTCGGGCCGCGCGCCACGCTTGGGTTCTTTCTCACGCCGATGTCGCAAGCCAACGACTGGGGCCGCGACGTGTTCGGCCTGGCGCTCGCGATTCAGAACATTCTCTGGGGCATCGGCCAACCGTTTGCCGGCGCGATCGCCGACCGCTACGGCACCATGCGCGTATTGTGCGCCGGCGGCACGTTTTACGCGGTCGGCCTGATCCTGATGGCGTACTCGACGTCGCCCGGGATGCTCGATCTCGCCGCCGGCGTCTTCGTCGGCTTCGGCTTGGCCGGCTGTTCCTTCTCCGTCGTGCTCGCCGCGTTCGGCAAGCTCCTGCCCGAGCGCTGGCGCTTGCTTGCCTTCGGCGCGGGCACCGCCGCCGGCTCGTTCGGTCAGTTCCTGTACTCTCCGCTCGCGGTCTCGCTGATGGATGCGTTCGGGTGGCAGACCGCGCTGGTCAGCTTCGGCGTGGGCATGCTGCTGGTGCTGCCGCTGTCGCTCGCGGTCGCGACCGCTCCGGCGGAAGCCTCCCATGGCGCCGCGTCGCAATCGCTGCGGCAGGCGCTGTCGGAAGCGCTCGGCCACCGCTCCTATGTCCTGCTGGTGCTCGGCTTCTTCACCTGCGGTTTCCAGCTCGCCTTCATCACCATCCACATGCCGGCCTACCTCGTCGATCGCGGCCTTTCGGCGCAAGTCGGCGCCTGGACCATCGCGGCGATCGGGCTGTTCAACATCGTCGGCTCGCTCGCCTCGGGCTGGCTCGGCAATCTCATGCCCAAGCGCTACATCCTCTCGTTCATCTATTTCGCCCGAGCCGCCGCGGTGCTCGCCTTCATCTCGTTCCCGGTGACGGCGGTGTCTTCCATCCTGTTCGGCGCGGTCATGGGCCTGCTCTGGCTCTCCACGGTCGCGCCGACTAACGGCATCATTGCGTTGATATTCGGCACGCGCTGGCTCGCAACTCTCGCCGGCTTCGCGTTCTTCAGCCACCAGGTCGGTGGCTTCCTCGGGGTGTGGCTCGGCGGCATCGTGTTCGTGCGCACCGGCTCCTATGACGCGGTGTGGTGGCTTTCGGTCCTGTTCGGCGTGCTCTCCGCAGTGGTAAACCTGCCGATCGTGGAAAAACCGGTGGTGCGCGCGGCCCCCGCGCCGGCCTGACGGCGGATGATCCCGGGATGGACGAACGCACGGTACAAAGCGGGAAGAGCGCCAAGGCGG
>VAZL01000157.1 GCA_005883445.1 Alphaproteobacteria bacterium
GCCATCAAAGCCGCCGCTGAAACGCTCGATGTAGCGGTCGGCGAGCGCCGGCGTAAACTCTGCGAACATCGGCCGCCGCAGCTCGAGCCCTTCGTCGGCAAAATCGCGGCCGTGATGGTAGTCGTAAATCATCACCAGCCCCCACGCCCCGGTGATGAAGTGGCCGCCGGCGAGCGCGGTCATCCGCCCCGATTTCACCGCCTCGAGCGCCTCGGTCGAGGTGTTGATGCCGCTGAACCACGCGTCCACGCCGGGCTTGCCGCCGCGCTTTTCCCAAGCCGCCATCGCGCCGAACGCCATCAGATCGTTGCCCGCCCAGATGAGCTTGACATCGGGATAGCGCCGGTAGAGCGACTCGGCTTGCTGGGCGGCGTTCTCGCGCGTCCACGCCGCGTAAACCTCCTCCTCGAGAACGACCATCGGCGCTTCGGCGACCGCGCGGCGCATGCCCTGATTGCGATTGATCGATGACGGCGTGGAGCGATCGCCGGCAATCGCCAGCATGTGAAGCTTGCCGTCGCGGCCGAATGCTTTTTCTTTTTTTCCGCGCTCGATCAGCGCGCGCGCCGTCAGATAGCCGGCGTCTTCCGCCTGCGGCTCCAGCGAGCCAAGCCAGCCTTTGTATTTGCCGCGCGGCGATCCTATCCCGCCGCGCTGGTCGACGGGGATCGAGCTGTAGGCCAGAAAACTCTTCACGCCGGCGGGATCGATGATCGCCAGCAGCCGATCGGCCACGGAATAGTCGTCCGTGATCACAATATATTCCGGCCGCTTGCCCGCGGGCCGCGCGACCATTTCGCGGGCAATTTCGAGCGTCTTCAGCGGCTCACGCTGCGCATACTGGACTTCGAACGTCATGCCGAGGCTGCGGGCGGCGGCCTGCATGGCTTGCGCGGCGGTCACCCAGTAAACTTCGTCAGACTTTCCAGGATTGATGAACGCGACGGACTGCGCACGGGCAACGGAGCCGCACAGCACAACGGCCAGGCATAAAGCGAGGCCCAAGCTCACGGCGCGACGACCAACCTGCGGCGGCGGCGGCACCTCTGCGAACATAGCGACGATCCTCTCCCGTGCGTATCATCCGTACAAGTTTCGCGGCCGCGGTGCGCATCGTCACCTGCGGCTCTCCTGCCGCCGCGTGCAAACTCAAATCCAATGGTTTGCCCCCGACCCGCCCCCGGATCCGGCAGCCTCGGCGACACTGTTTTCGGATCGACATTGTCGAGGCGACAGCGTGGTGGTGTCAAGCAGTCAAGGCTGATTTCAAATCGGGCCAACTCGCCCGATCGGTGGGAGCGATGGGATTTGTGGGCGCAGCCGCGATGGCCTGCTCAGCGGGCCTTCTCTTCGCTCGCCTCGGGTCGCGTCGCCACCTCGGTCGGCGCCAACGAAGGAAGCCGCTCGATGCGCGGCGGCGCGACGCCCCGCAGCGCCAGCACGACTTCACGGCCGCCGAGAATGAGGAGCGAAAGCGCGAACGGAACGATGTAGTAGAGCAGGCGGAACAGAAGCACGCCGGCGAGCACGTCTTCCTTGTCGAACTGCCACAGCGCGACCAACATGGCCGCGTCGAAGACGCCGATACCGCCGGGCGCGTGGCTCGCAAAGCCGAGCAGCGTGGCGGAGACGAAGATCACGGCGAGCGTGACGAAGCCGATGTTGGGCTCATCCGGCACCAGCATGTACATCGCCAACGCACAAAAGCCGAGATCGACGATGCCGATGCCGATCTGCAACAGCGTCAGGGGC
The DNA here is from genome assembly GCA_005883445.1 of Alphaproteobacteria bacterium. Taxonomy (GTDB): domain Bacteria; phylum Pseudomonadota; class Alphaproteobacteria; order Rhizobiales; family Xanthobacteraceae; genus VAZQ01. The sequence continues at coordinate 1,753 of VAZL01000157.1, forward strand.
CCGCCGGGCAAGTTGACGGACCAGCCCTCTCGGCCGACGACGCGCGGTCGCCGCCACACCCAGCCGACATAAAGCGCCAGCACGATCAGAATGAGAACCGCTCCAGCGCGGTTGAGCCAAGCGGGCAATTGGTCGATGGCCGTGGCGGCGAGCGGCGCATAGAGAATGCCAAGCCCGAGCACCGTGGCATTTCCGAGCCAGAAGGTCAGCCCCGCCACGAAACAGATTTTCGCGACCTCGATGGCGGTCAGGCCCCAGGCCGAATAGATGCGGTAGCGGACCGCGCCGCCGGTGAATACGCTCGCGCCCACGTTGTGCCCGACCGCATAGCTGGTGAAGGCGGCGAACGCGGCCGCCCAATACGGCACGTCGTTGCGGCCGATCGTGCGCAGCGCAAACAGGTCATAGAAGGTCAGCGTGAAATATCCACCGGCGACGAACACACCGGCGAGCATGACGTTGCGCAAGTCCGTGGTGACCAGCGCTTCGACCACTTCGGTGGGATTGATCGTGCGCAAGATACGATAGAGCGCCACCGCCGCAATCGCGATGATGGTGACGCTGAGCGCGAGGCCGATCCGGTTCCACCCGATCCTTCGGTCGCAGAACACCGCCGCCCGATGCAGCGCATCGAGCACTCTGCGCTCACGATCCTGTGGTCTCGGCTCCATCGGTCGACCCGTCACGCGATATCCCGGCAACCTCCCGCACCCCCCATATCGTCGTTGCAACGTCCGATGTCCAATCCCACGCCGCGACGGCCCCCGAGCGGGTGTTTCGAGCCGATGGCCGGCAACGACTAGCAAAACGCGCGCAGGCGCGCGAGGGCTCGCGCTGCCGGGTCGCGTCTGAGCTTGCTCGGTAGTCTCAAGACACTCTCTTCCGCTCGTCCCCGCGAAGGCGG
>VAZL01000158.1 GCA_005883445.1 Alphaproteobacteria bacterium
CCGCTGCAATGGCGAACGCGGCGGTCATGCCGCCCATCGTATCGGCGACCGGATAGCCGACCCGCAACGGCGCCGATTGCGCGTCGCCGGTGACGCTCATCACCCCGCACAGCCCTTGGATGATCTGATCGTAGGCGGGGTTGAACCGGAGCGGTCCGTCCTGGCCGAAGCCGGAGATCGCGCAATACACAATGTCGCTCTTGACCGCTTTGAGCGCGGCGTAGCCGAGCCCCAACCGCTCCATCACGCCGGGACGAAAATTTTCGACTACGACGTCGGCGCTGGCGACCAGCCGAGAGAAGGCCTCGCGGCCCTTGGGTGATTTCAAATTCAGCGTGAGCGAGCGCTTCCCCGCGTTTTGCGCCAGGAACGACGCCCCCATGCCGCGGCGATTGAGTTCGGGATCGGCGCCGAGCTGACGCGCGAGGTCGCCGGAGCCGGGCACTTCGACCTTGATTACCTCGGCGCCGAGCTGCGCCAGTTGATAGCAGCAGAACGGGCCGGCAAGCACGTTGGTCAGATCGAGCACCCGCGTCGCCGCGAGAAGTCCAGACATGCCCGCACCAGCTTGCTCTGTGCAGCAGAATATCCTTCTGCGTAGCATAACATTCTGTACAGCGCAACCTCGTTCTACTATGCTCCCGAATCGAGCAACTGAGCGGGTGACCGGGATGAGCAAAGATAAGGTCGAGGCGGTCGAACGCGCGCTTGCCGTGCTCAACGCGTTCCATGCCGACAAGCCGGCGATGACGCTCGGCGAGATCGCGTCGGCAACGGGCTTGTACAAGAGCACGATCCTGCGCCTCGCCGGCTCGCTCGAGAGGCTTGGCTATCTCATTCGCGAGGAGCGCGGCGCCTTCCGGCTCGGCCCGGCGCTGTGGCGATTGGGATCGATCTACCGGGCCGGGTTCAATCTCGGCGCGGCGATCAGGCCGGAGCTGCGCAGCCTGGTGGAGGCGACCGGCGAGACGGCGTCCTTCTATATCCGTGAGGGTCAGTCCCGCGTGTGCCTGTTTCGGCACAATTCGCCGCAATCCGCGCGCCACCACCTCGATGAGGGCACCGAGCTGCCGCTCAATGCAGGCGCCAGCGCCCATGTGCTGCTCGCCTTCTCCAATGGCGCCAAAGGCCCGAAGGCGAAGGCGGTGCAGCAGCGCGGCTATTACATATCGCTGGGCGAGCGCGACCCCCAGGTGGCCGCCGTCGCCGTCCCCGTTTTCGACCTCGCCGGTGAGTTCCGCGGCGCGCTCGCGATCTCGGGTCTGATCGGACGCTTCAAAGAGAAAGCACGCCAAGCCGCGCTCGCGGAATTGTCGGCGTCGGCTCATCGGCTGCGGACCATGCTTCCGGCGCGCGAATAACCGTTGACCGATGTCGAAGACGGCCCCTGCGCTCGACTGCGAATGGCGGGCGACGTAAGCTTCGAGGCACATAAATCGCCCGCTGCAACGACGGAAGCCCGCAATGCTCACGCGTCGTCACTTGCTCACCGCCTCGACCGCAGGGCTGCTTTCTTCCGGCGCGAGCTTCGTCCCGCGCGCGTTCGCGCAGGCGACCAAGAAACCGGTCCACGTGATCGTCGGCTTTCCGGCCGGCGGCGGCACCGACGTCATTGCACGCATCCTCGCGGACGGGCTGCGCGGTCCCTACGCGTCCACGGTGCTGGTTGAAAACAAGCCCGGCGCCGCCGCGCGCATCGCGGTCGAATACGTGAAGAACGCGGAGCCGGACGGAAGCGTGATGCTGTTCACGCCGGACTTTCCGATGACGGTCTACCCGCACAGTTTCCGCTCGCTGAGCTACGACCCGCTGCGGGACTTCATTGCGGTGTCGCCGGCGGCGAAGTCGATGTTGACCTACAATGTCGGTCCGGCGGTATCGGAGAGCGTGAAGACCTTGGCCGAGTTCGCGCAATGGTGCAAAGCGGACCCCGGCAAGGCTTCGTACGCAACCACGGCGGCCGGCGGCACGCCGCATTTCGTCGGCATGATGTTTGCCAACGCGGCCGGGGTTGCGATGACGCCCG
>VAZL01000159.1 GCA_005883445.1 Alphaproteobacteria bacterium
GGTGACGAACTGGACCACCTCGACTCTGATCCCGTCCCAGACGCTCGCGTGGCGACTGACCACACCAGCAGGACTGATCTCGAGCGCGGGACTATTTAGGCGGCCAACTTTGGGATCAGGGAGCGGCCGGGCCCGTCCGTTGGCCGGCTGCCCACCGTTCTTCAAGCCGCCGTCGATTCGCAGGAGCTTCACTCCTGGTCCAGGCCGCGAATCGTTGAAGGCGCGGCCGTAAACTTCGTCGAAGTTGACACGCCGTGCAGCGTTGGAAGCTAGCGAGTAGGTCAACATCGCGTCGCACCCTTTCTGTCGGGTCCATCTCGGCTGCGATTAAGTCAGTCACCCGCGAATCCCTCAATCGTACGCAGGTTGATGCCGCTCACTCGGTGGTTTTGGCGATACATACTCGCGTTTGGTTGCACTCATACTTCGGTTGCTCTGCTCATACTTTGGTTTGGGGGCGGGCCTGCTGCTATGTTCTGGCCGGTTTGCACCCGACCAAGACCCACAGCGGTCAACCCGGCTGACATGCGGCGCGTCGGGCTATTCTCCCCGCGGACCCAGCCCGTCGGGCGGAGGCGTCCGGTGCGTCGATCCGGCGCGACTGACCCAAGGCGGACACGAGCGGGCCGCTTTTGCTGCGATACACGGTTCTAATCTGTTATATTCCCCATGCTCCTTGGGTTTGGGGTCAGCGCGATGAAGCGGCGCGAGTTCATCACCCTGCTCGGCGGTGTGGCGGTTGCTTGGGCCTTCGATTTTGAGGCGCAGGCACAACAATTCCCCACGCAACCCATTCACCTGATCCTTGGCTTTGCGCCGGGCGGAATTACCGACTTCACGGGACGCGTCGTCGCTCAGCGACTGAGCAAGATACTCGGCGGAAATCCTGTCGTTGCGGAAAACAGGCCGGGAGCAGCCGGGGTCAATGCTGCCGCGGCGGTCGCACATTCGAGAGCCGATGGGTACACGCTCATTCTCATCGATTCCGGCACCGTCGTTAATCCGATGCTGCGCAACGATGCGCGTTACAAAATGTCCGACTTCACGATGGTCGGAATGGTTGGTTCCTCCCCCGTGGTCATCGTCGCCTCGAACCATCTGGCGGTGAAAAGCATCGATGAGTTGATCGATTACGGGACCAAGAATCCGGACAAGCTGAGTTTTGCCACGGCCGGCATCGGGGGCGCACCGCATCTGGCGGCCAAGCTGTTCGAGAGCCGCACCGGCATGAAAGCAATCCACGTGCCTTATCCCGGCATAGCCGGCGCGTTCGGCGATCTAATGGCCGGCAATATCCAGCTGGCATTCAGCAGCATCGTCGGGGCGCTCCCGTTGACATCGGAAAACAAGATTCGAGCACTTGCCACTACGGGAAGCCACCGCCCGGCGGCGTACCCGGATATCCCGACCTTGGCCGAGACTGTGCTGCCCGGCTTCAACGTTGACATCTGGCTCGGCCTCGCCGCGCCCAGAGGAACGCCCGAGCCCGTGATCGAGCAGCTCAATGTCGCGCTGCAGCAGGCGCTCAAAGAGCGCGAAGTCGTCGAGTCGCTGGCCAAGGTAGGTATCGAGGCGTGGCCCACGACCGCAGCCGAGGCAAATTCTTTCGTGGAGGGAGAGGAAAAAAGATGGCCGGCCGTCATAGAGGCGGCCGGTCTCGGTCCGAAATGATCTATAACCGGCGTCGAGCATGGGACGGCAGGAACCAGGCTCTGACGGAGTAACCACGAGGAGCATGATCGTGGAACAGCTGAAATCGCATGATGCGAAACCCCATGATGTGCGCGGTGACATCCGGGATGATGACGAATTCGTTTACCTGATGGACCATCCGGACTCGGACGAAGACATACCCACCCTCGACATCTCGCCATACCTGAGCGGCCGGCAGGGAGGGTGCGAGACGGTCGCCAGCCAATTGCGAGACATCAGCAGGACGGTCGGCTTTTTCTACCTGAAGGGCCACGGCATCCCGCAGGAACTCATCGATCGTGTTTTCGAACAGGCACGGCGCTTTCATGCCATGCCGCTCGAAATAAAGAAGAAGATTCCTTTCTTTGAAACAGGTGGCTTCAAATCAGGCTATCAACCCTGCTTCGAAGACAACTATCAGAACCGCAACGTCAATATCATCTCGAAAGCGAAGCCGAATCTCGTCGCAAAGTTCGCCATCAACCGCGAGGGCGGCTCCGGCGGGCTTAGCATGTCGGAGGAGCAGCGTCGGGCGCAGGTGAATATTTGGCCGGACGATTTGCCCGGCTTCAAGGAGACGCTGCTCGCATACCACGGCAGCATCGAGCAGCTGGGACGAAAGTTCCTGCCGTTGTGGGCCGCCTCGCTCAAGCTGCCTTTGGACTATTTCGACAAGTTCTTCGCAACTCCTCATGCAACGATGAATCTTCTGTACTATCCGCCCCAGACAACCGTCGGCGAACGCCAGTACGGGATCGCGCCACACACCGACAACGCCTTGATGACGTTCCTGGCCCAGCAGGGCGTCCGTGGGCTTGCGGTGCAGATGCCGTCAGGTCACTGGCGCGAGGTGGATATCGTCCCTGGAACGCTGGTGGTGAACACGGGCAATCTCCTTGTCCGCTGGACCAACGACGAATATCTTTCGACCAAACACCGCGTGATCAACAACTACGGCGTCGAGCGCTACTCCATTCCAGTGTTTTTTGGACCGAGCGCAGATGCGGTGATCGAGGTGTTGCCGACGTGCCAAGGTCCGCAACGGCCCGCGCTTTATGAACCGATTACATACGCCAAGCTGCGCGAATGGTATTACGGTCCACGCACCTGAGCGCGACGCCTCAAGCGATCGAGATCATGGGCTATGAGCTGAAAGGGCTGCGCCGGCAGGGCAGCGACCTGCGGGCACATCAGCACTCGTTGTAGCCACCGGGAGAGTGTTCCCGCTCAAGCTGGGTACGGATATTGGGGTCGGGGTCGCGACCGACGACTTCCCCGTCCTCGATCACGTCTCCCGGCTCGACACGAACGGGCGGACCGTAACTCCCCGTCTGGCAGGAGTCATCGACGTAGCCGGGAGCCGCGCGCGCGGGCGCGCGCTCCTCATCATAGACCTCCCTCGTTTGAGCGTAAGCGCTCTCGGCGGCCACAAGCGCCGCGAGCAACGCGCAGTTCACCAGGATCTGAGCGATGAGCCGCTTCATCTTACATCTCCATGCACGGTCGCAGCGGGTTGCCGCTCGAGCGTTTCCACCGCGCCACATTGGCGGCCTCGCGCCGTACGACCTCAGCGATCCGCTTCACTCCCCGTAGAGCGGACGATACGCGCGCGCGCGGACCAGCGCGCCCACGTCGTCCGGCCGCGGCACGCGCGCGAGTCCCTGATCGAAAATGTAGCCGGCGATCCGTTCAGCGACATGCAGCGATGCGTTGAGGATGTGACTCTGCGGCGGGTAGATCAGGCCCATCGCGAGATTCTCCTCGGTGACCTGCTCGGCAACCGCTTGCGCGGCAACGATGAACATTTCCTCGGTCACCCGCTTCGCTTCGGTGGCGAACACCGCCATGCCCATGGCGGGGAAGATGTAGACGTTGTTGCCCTGGCCCGGCACGAAG
>VAZL01000160.1:0-1365 GCA_005883445.1 Alphaproteobacteria bacterium
GAACCAGCCGGCCGTCTTGCGTTCTTCCGGAACGGGTTCGATGCCGAACTGCTCGACCCCGGCGGGCTGACGGTAGCGCGCGCGCAGGCGGCGCTCGATGTCGAGTGCGGACGTCAATGGGCAATACCAAAATCGACGGGACGGCTAGAGCAGCACAAATTTACCGGCCGATCATAGCAGATAACGCCCGGCAGTTTTCTCGTGCGACAAGCCCTCGCTTGGCAGCGGCATGGGCCACCGCACGCCGCACAGCGCACATGTCGTCTGCCTGGTAGACGCGCAGGCGTCCGGCAGCGTTCATGTGGGTGAAATCGACGAGCACAAAGCGGCGTTGCGATGCGCTCTCCCTGCGCGGGATGCTGTAATTTTTTGTAATTTCAGCCGGGCAAGGAGAATTTTGGAGCGGGCGAAGGGATTCGAACCCTCGACCCCGACCTTGGCAAGGTCGTGCTCTACCCCTGAGCTACACCCGCATCCAAAATCCGGACGCGCCAATGGGCGGCCGGACCATCGAGCACCTATGCCAAAAGGGCGCAACCTTTGCAACCATCCCGCCCGCCGCTTCATCGGGGCGCCGTGCCCCTTGTCGCGCGCTCCCCCGCGTTGCATGAAGCGCGCGGCCTCACGTGTCGCTACCCCCGCCAACATCAATCGAATGTAAGCCCTCCACCGGACATCGCCGTCGCGACCGACAACCTCCGCCATGACATCCCCCACCACGCCCCGCACGATTCTCGGCACCGACTACATCCTCGAGGCGCTCGCGGCGGAGGGCCTCGGTCACCTGTTCATGGTTCCCGGCGGGTTGGTCGATCCGTTCCTGCCGGCGCTGGCGCGGCAGAAAAAACTCACGCCGGTGGTCGCGGCGCACGAGGGCGGCGCGGTCTACATGGCCGACGGCTATGCCCGCGCCAGCGGCAGCTTCGGGGCGGCGCTCGGGATCGGCGGCCCCGGCTGCTGCAACATGGCAACCGCGGTTGCCGCCGCCAAGACCGACGGCTCGCCGGTGCTGGTGATGACCGGCGAAGTGCCGCTCGACTTGGAAGATCGCGGCACGTTTCAAGATGCGAGCCAGGCAACGCTCGACGACACCGCCGTCATGGCCCCGCTCACGCGCCTGTCCAAGACGGTGGCGAGCGCCAAGAACCTGAACCACTGGTTCCGCCACGCGCTCACCGCGATGTGGGCGCAGCCGCGCGGTCCCGTCCACCTCTCGCTCACACACGACGCGCTCGCCGGCGAATGCGCGGCGGACTACGTCGCGGTCTCCGGCTTCTTCGCGCATGCGTGGCGGCTGAGCATGGAGGCCGCCGAAACGGCGCTGCGGCTGCTTGCGGATAAAGCGGGAGCAAAGAGCCGTATCGC
>VAZL01000160.1:1532-4950 GCA_005883445.1 Alphaproteobacteria bacterium
AACGAGCGCGACACCATGCACTGGACCGTGCGCGAACGGTCCAAGGCTTTCATGATCCACGTGAACACGGATATGGAGGAGCTCACCGCCAACGGCGACCTGGGTCACGTGGTGCCGGGGAGCGCTCATGCCTTCCTCGACCTCATGCACGAGCGCGCAGCCGCCCTCGCGCGCCCGCTCGCGGCGGGAGAGGCGCGCCGGCGCGAATGGCTCTCGGCGATCAAGGCGCAGCCGCGGCTTCACGACGTCGAGAACCTGAGCCGGTCGACCACCCCCATCCATCCCGCCGCGGCAATCGCCGCATTGCGCAAGGCGCTCCCGCGCGACGGCATCGTGCTCGTCGATTCCGGCGCGCACCGCGCCTTCGCCGGGCACTACTGGAGCGCCTACGCGCCGCGAACCTACATCTCCGCCACCAATCTCGGACCCATGGGCTGGGCGATACCCGCGGCCGTCGGCGTGCAATGCGCGCGGCCGGATCGCCGCGTCGCCGTCATCACCGGCGACGGCTGCATGCAGATGCACGGCATCGAGGTGCAGACCGCGGCGCGCTACCGACTGCCGATCGTCTACGTGGTCATCAATAATTCCGCGCTCGGCAACGTCTGGCTGCGCGCGCGGCAATACAGCGCGCTGCCGGCGGAGCTCACCAGCATTCCCGATCACGATTGGGCGGGATTTGCGCGCGCGCTCGGGGCGCAAGGCTTCACCGTGCGCGACCCGGCGGAGCTCGAGAGCACGTTCCAAAAGGCGCTCGCCGCGGACGCCACGGCGCTCATCGACGTCAAGGCCGACAAGAATTGTGTGACCCCGGTCTACGACTTCAGCGCCGGCGCGCGCGCCTGGTCCTATCACGAATAGGAGATGCTCGATGAGCGAGCTCGACATGAATCCCACGACGCTGCCGGCCGACGCGCGCGCTCTCTACGAAAAGATGGCGGCGCGGCGCAAGGCGCAGGGCGAAGGCTTCGGCGGCCCGTATCTCGCGCTGCTCAACCATCCCGAGCTCGCGCGCCGCATCGAAGAGCTCGGCTTCTTTCTCAAATTCGAAGGCGCGCTCCCGCGCACGATCTACCAATTCATCGTGCTCACCGTCGCGCGCGCGACCGGTGCCGGCTTCGAATGGCACGACCACATCGCGCACGCGCGCGCCGCCGGCCTGCCGGCGGACGTGATCGATTGCATCGGCTCCGCGCCCACCGCGGCGCTGCCGCAACCCTACGCCCTCGTGCACGCAATCCTGGAGAAGACGATGGCGTGGCAGATCGTGCCCAACGATCTGCAGGTGCAGGCCGTCACCCAATGGGGCAAGCGCGGATTGGTCGAGATCGTGGTGCTGTCGGGATTCTATCAGATGTTCGCCGCGATCAATCAGGGGTTCGACATCAGGCCGACCCCGAAACCCGCGTGACTGCGCGGCCCATGCCCGCCACTCCGTCCGACCTCTTCGCCTTCCTCGACCGGCTCGGCATCGCCCACGCGACGGTGACGCATCCGGCGCTGTTCACCGTCGAGCAATCACGGGAGTTGCGCGGAACCATTCCCGGCGGTCATACCAAGAACCTCTTTCTCAAGGACAAGAAGGGGGCGCTGTTCCTGGTCACGGCGCTCGAGGACGCGGTGATCGAGTTGAAATCGCTGCACCGGCGCCTCGCGGCCTCCGGCCGCTTCTCCTTCGGCCCCGCCGACCTCATGCGCGCGACGCTCGGCATCGAGCCCGGCGCGGTCACGCCGTTTGCGGCGATGAACGACAGCGAGCGGCGCGTGAGCGTGGTGCTCGATGCCGCCCTGATGCGCCATGAAACCGTCAATTGTCACCCGCTGGTCAACACCATGACCACGTCGATCCGCCGCGACGATCTCCTGGCCTTCCTGCGCGCCACCGGGCACGAGCCGCGCATCCTGGCGGTCTCGGGCAGGCCCGCCCCAGCGGCCGCCTGACGATTGCATTCCCCCGCCGCGTGGCCCATTTAACGGCCACGGGCCGAGCCTTGAGCCCGGCGAGTCAAGGATAAGGTCATGCCGCAGGACGGTGGGGCAACGGCGACGGCGCCCGACGTGGTCAAGGAAACGACCACCCAAGCCTTCGTCAAGGACGTGATCGAGGAGTCCCGGCGCCAGCCGGTGCTGGTCGACTTCTGGGCGCCCTGGTGCGGTCCCTGCAAGCAGCTCACCCCGGTCCTGGAAAAGGCCGTCAAGGGCGCCAAGGGCAAGGCCAAGCTCGTCAAGATGAACATTGACGAGCATCCGTCGATCCCCGGCCAGATGGGCATCCAGTCGATCCCGGCGGTGATCGCCTTCGTCAACGGCCAGCCGATCGACGGCTTCCTTGGCGCGCTGCCCGAGAGCCAGGTCACCGCCTTCATCGAGCGGCTGATCAAGGACCGGGTCGGCGGCGAGGAAAAGGACCTGCTCAAGGAGGCCGACGCGGCGCTCGCCGAGGGCGATGCCACCACGGCGGCCGACATCTACGCGCAGATCCTGGCGAAGGACGCGACCAACGCCCAGGCGCTCGCCGGGCTCGCGCGCGCCTATGTCGAAACCGGCGCGATCGAGCAGGCGAAGCAGACGCTCGCGCTGGTGCCGCAATCGAAACAAAACGATCCGGCGGTTGCGGCCGCGCGCGCCGCGCTCGAATTGGCCGAGCAGGCGAAGTCGCTCGGGCCGGTCGCCGAGCTGGAGCAGAAGGTCGCGGCCAACCCGCTCGACCACCAGGCGCGCTACGACCTGGCGGTAGCGCTCAACGCCCAGGGCCGGCGCAAGGAAGCGCTCGACCACCTGCTCGAGATCGTGCGGCGCGACCGCAAATGGAACGACGACGGCGCCCGCAAACAGCTGGTCCAGCTGTTCGACGCCTGGGGACCGACCGACGAGGCCACGATCGAGGGCCGCCGCCGGCTATCGTCGATCCTGTTCGCTTGATCGCTTATTGTTGGAGCATGATCTTTTCCGAAAACCGGTACCCACTTTTCGGGATCATGCTCACCCGCAAGGCGGCAAGCGCCGGAGGGCGGCCATGCCGATGAACGTCGCCTACCGCGGGCCCGGCGACCTTCCCGACGTGATCCCGGTCTTCCCGCTCGCCGGCGCGCTGCTGCTGCCACGCGGGCAGATGCCGCTCAACATTTTCGAGCCGCGCTATGTCGCCATGGTGGACGATGCGCTCGCCGGACGCCGGCTGATCGGCATGATCCAGCCCGACCCCGCGCATCGTAAGTCGGACGTCAATCCCAAGCTCTACCGCATCGGCTGCGTCGGCCGGCTCACCCAGTTCGGCGAGACCGGCGACGGCCGCTATCTGATCGAGCTGACCGGCATCGCGCGTTTCACGATCCTCGACGAGCCGACCGTGACGACGCCCTATCGCCAGTGCCGGGTCGACTACGCGCCTTTCGCCGACGACTTCGTCGCCCGCAAG
>VAZL01000161.1 GCA_005883445.1 Alphaproteobacteria bacterium
AATGCGCGTCGGCGTAATCCTTGCGAATTTCGAGCGCCCTGGAAAAGCTCGCCAGCGCCTCGTCATGACGATTAAGGGCCTGCAGCGCGAGGCCGCGATTGTTCCAGGCTTTCACGTGGTCGGGAGCGATCGAGAGCGCGCTGTCATAAGCCGCCACCGCCTCCTCATAGCGGCCCGCGCTGAACAAGCTTATGCCACGGTTGTAGCGCGCCGCCGGATTGCCCGGGAACAACGCCAAGGCACCGTCGAACTCGGCCAAGGCCTCCCCGTGCCGTTCGAGAGCGGCCAGCGCGAGGCCCCGATTGAGGCGCGCTTGCGGATGACGGGGGATCAGCGCGAGGACTTGGTCGACGGCAGAAAGCGCATCCTGCGCGCGCCCCAGCGTGAGCAGCGCGTTGGCGCGCTGATGCAGCGCGTCCGCGTCGCCGGGCTTGAGCTCCAGCGCTTTGTCGAAACTCTCGAGCGCCTCCTGATCGCGCTTGAGCGCATGCAGGACGATCCCGAGGTTGACCCATGCATCCGGCGCGCGGGGATTGACCTTCAGCGCCGCGGTGATGAGCCGGTGAGCCTCTCCGGCCTGTCCGCGCTGCGCCTTGATGGTGCCGAGAAGGTTGAGCGCGTCGAATTGATCGGGCAGCGCCTTGAGCACGCGGGCATAAATCTTCTCCGCCTCGCGCAGCCGTCCCTGTTGCTGCAGCGCCACGGCCTCTTGCAGGGCCTGCCCGAGATTCGGCGGCGGGCGATGCGAAACTGACGTCGGCGGGGGTCGCATGTCAGCGATGAAGGAAGCCTTCGTCCTGGAACAGGTCCAGCAATACGATTATGCACTCGAAACGAGGCAGCCGCTCGTTCCCGTTTTCGCGGGAATGAGTGCGGACTTTGCCATGCGCCTGATCGCGATCAATAATAATAGCGCTTTCGTTTGCCCCTGGGCGGAGGGCCTTCGGGCCCGCGGTAATTCGGGTTCGGGCTGCAAAATCCGCGGTTGCCGGCAATCACCTCTGGGATGCACTGTTCGAGGGTTCGCATGCTGCAATTGTAAACGAATGTACCGCCGCCCCTATTCGTGCCCGCGCACCACGGGCCCTCGTAAGCTTGGCTGACGCGAACGTCGAACAGCATGGCCGCCGCCACGGCCACGAGGATGAATATGAACTGCATGGGTGGTCTCCTGCCTGATACCACTGACTGCCGACTGGTGCCGGGACCAATATGGCAACTAATCCTCGCTGAACGCAATTGATAAGGCCGCCGCAGCGGCGCAAGGCAACCGATGTCGCACACCGCCAGCGATCGTGCCCTCGAAGGAGCCTCCGCGGCCGGCCATAGCCTGTTCGTGAGCGCGCAGGACGGCCTGAGATTGCACGTCCGCGCCCATGGCGCGCGCACGGACCGCGCCCTGCCGGTGGTCTGCCTGCCCGGTCTGGCGCGGACCACCGCCGATTTCGATACGCTGGCGGTGGCGCTGGCGAGCGACCGCGAGCGACCGCGGCGCGTCCTTGCCCTCGACTATCGCGGTCGCGGCAAATCGGACTACGACCGCAAGCCGGCAAACTACAATCTGCAGGTCGAACTCGCCGACGTGCTTGCCGTGCTCACGGCGCTCGGTATCGGCCGGGCGGCGTTCGTCGGCACCTCGCGCGGCGGCATCCTGACGATGCTGCTGGCGGTCGCGCGCCCGACCGCGATCGCGGGCTGCGTGCTCAACGATATCGGCCCGGTGA
>VAZL01000162.1 GCA_005883445.1 Alphaproteobacteria bacterium
CGCGTCCCGTGCTGCGGAAGCCGCTGTCGCGGCCGGACAGGTCGGCTTCAAGCCGCGTCGAATGCTCGCGCAAGTTTGCCGAGATCGGATTGTAGACCGTCGTCAACACGATCCCGATCAAGGCGGCGATGACGAGCGCGGGTGTAATGAATTGCCAAGCTGAAATTCCCGCCGCCCGCGCAACGACGAGCTCCAAGCGACGCGATAAATTCAAATAGCAGAACATCGCGCCGACCAGCACCGCGAAAGGCATCACGCGCTCGGTGATGAAGGGCACGCGAAAGAGCGTGATCTGGGCGATGAGCAAGGAGGAGACGTCCTTGATATCGGCGGAGCGCCGCAACAATTCGAGGAAATCGATCATTGCGGTCAGCACCAACGTACCCGCGAACACGGCCAGCACCGCCGAGAGGAAGCGCCACCCGAAATATCGCGAGAGTGTGCCGGTGATCATGGCGCTTGTCCCATGAGGGCATTGGTGCGCCGAGCGACGCGCTCCATAACCGCGGTGATTGCATTGGCGATGAAGGCCGGAGGCTCGATGATGACCCCGCGCGAAATAGCGATGTAGCCCAGCACGAACGCCGCCATCAGAGCGAGGTAGGGCAGCGCCAAGGCGATCGGGGTGTGCACGCCTGCGATCATGCCGACGAAGCCCAATCCTCGCAGCGCCGCCACGACGCTAATCGCACCCATGAGCGACATCGAGCGACTCTGCCGCGTCGTGCGCGGCGCGCCGAGATAGGCGTAGGTCATCACGACGAAGGCGAGCGGGTAAAGGGGCGCCGTGAGACGGTCGTGAAATTCGGCACGGATTTGATCCGGCTCATCGGAAAACGTCATCGTGGTCAGCGCAGGATCATAAAGCTCCCACAGATATCGTTCACGCACCGAATATTTCAGGCTCTGGTTGCCGTTCGAGAGCCACGACAGGTCGAACCCATAACTGTCGAACAGCACGAGCGCGGGATCGCGTTGGCCGGTCTCATGCCGTTGCACGCTGCCGTTCTCCAGCACGAGAAACAAGCCGCGCTCGTTTTTTACGATGTCGCCTTGCTCGGCCAGGATGGTTGCTCGTTCCTTCGGATCGCGCTGATCATCGATGAGGATGCCGAGCAATTGTCCGTTCGGGCGCCGCTCGCGAATGTGAAGCGCAAGTCTCTCTTCCAATTTGATGAAACGGCCAGGCTGCACGATGTTGGAGACCAGATCGGCGCGAACTTCGGTCGCCCAGCGCCGCAGTTCGCGCAGTCCCCACGGCGAGACATAGGTGCTGATCGCGGCAACGACCAGCGAGACCACGAGCCCGGCGGCCAGGAACGGGCGGAAGAGAACCCATGGCGGCATTCCGGCCGCATTCATCACGATGAGTTCGGAATCGTTGCCCAACTTGTTGAGCACGTGCGCCACCGCGATCATCAGCGCGATCGGCGCGATGATCAGGACGAGCAGCGGAATGATGAGGCCGGTGATTCCGATGAAGACGAAAATGCTTTGACCCTGATTCGTCATCAGGTCGATGTCGCGCAACGCACCGAGCGTGGTGCGGAAAATATAGCGGCCGATGGACCCCATCCGATTTACGCGTCCCCGCTCGCGACAGAAACGTCGGTGCGCCGGGCCCCCGATGCCCGTCAACGGCGCGCCGATGCTATACCCACCCCTTTTTACCCTCTATTTGATCCGGCAACAAAGTGGCTTGGCCAAGGCAAAGCCTTTGAGTATGCACAACAAAACGTTAATCTAGATCGTGTGTCGCGGCGGCCACAGGCGCGGGCGCGGCAAGTCGTTCATAAGCTCTCAAGGGGTCGGCCGAGGACGAGGTGCTTGGGAGGGCTTCAGCCACGCCCGGCCCCGGCCAACGAGCGGATGTCTTAGCCCTTTCGTGGTGCGGGCAGGGCGCGGAAAACGCGCCCTTTTTACGTCTTTACGCGAGTACCCGCAGATAAGTTCGCGCAATCGGCGCAAGCTTGATTGCGCCCGCAAAACCGGCTTCCACTTTGCGGCGAATCGAAAGGAAAAGCTCTCATGTCCGGCCGCCTGAAGCTTGAATTTGCCCCCTTCGCCACGCCCGCCAAGGGTGTTCTTGTCCTGTTCTGCGAGGAAGGGGTCAAATTCGGACCCGCCGCGCGCCGTGCGCTCGCGCCGACGGGTGATCTCGTCATGCGGGCGGCCGCAGCCGATCGGTTCAAGGGCAAGAGCGGGTCGGCGCTCGATCTCGTCGCGCCGCCCGGGCTCGATGTGTCGCGTCTTGTCGTCATCGGTGTCGGCAAGGCCCGCGACCTCAAGGCTCAGGATTTCGTCAAGCTCGGCGGGGGCGCGATGGGCAAGATCCCGGCGACCGCGAGTGAGGCGACCCTCATCGCCGATCTCCCCGGCGGCGCCATCAGGCCGGAGCGGGCGGCCGAGCTGGCGCTGGGTGCGCAACTGCGCGCCTATGCCTTCGACCGTTACAAGACCAAACGCAAAGAAGAAGAGGAGAAGGCCGCCAAGCTCAAGGTCACGATCGCGGTTGCGGGCGTGGCAGCGGCGGAGAAGGCGTTTGCCCCGCGCGCCGCCGTCGCCGATGGCGTCGCAATTGCGCGCGATCTCGTCAATGAGCCGGCCAACGTACTTTATCCGGAAGAATTCGCCCGCCGCGCCGGCAGCCTGAAAAAACTCGGCGTCGTCGTCGAGGTACTGGGCATCAAGGAGATGAAAAAGCTCGGCATGAACGCGCTACTCGGCGTTGGACAGGGGTCCGAGCACGAGAGCCGCACGGTCATCATGCGCTGGAACGGCGGCAAGCGCGGCGCCGCACCGCTTGCCTTCGTCGGCAAGGGCGTCTGTTTCGATACCGGCGGCATTTCCATCAAGCCCGCGGGCAACATGGAGGACATGAAAGGCGATATGGCAGGAGCCGCCTGCGTGGTCGGGCTCATGCATGCGCTTGCGGCGCGTAAAGCGAAAGTCAACGCCATCGGAGCCATCGGTATCGTAGAAAACATGGCCGACGGCAAGGCCCAGCGCCCCGGCGATATCGTCACCACGATGTCGGGGCAAACCATCGAGATCATCAATACCGACGCCGAGGGCCGGCTCGTGCTCTCCGACGTGCTCCACTACGTGAACAAGCATTTCAAGCCGAAGTTCATGATCGATCTCGCGACCTTGACGGGCGCGATCATCGTCGCGCTGGGGCAGGAATATGCCGGATTGTTCGCCAATGACGACAAGCTCGCCGAACGGCTCGTCAAAGTCGGCAACGAAATCGGCGAGCGGGTATGGCGGATGCCGCTTGGGCCGGAATACGACAAGATGATCGATTCGAAATTCGCGGACATGAAGAATACCGGTGGGCGCCATGGCGGCGCCATTACGGCGGCGCAACTGTTGCAGCGCTTCGTCGACAAGACCCCGTGGGCGCACCTGGACATCGCCGGCACCGCCATGGGCTCGCCGCAGACCGAGATCAACCGGAGCTGGGGCTCAGGCTTCGGCGTGCGGCTGTTGGACCGGCTGGTTGCCGAGTACTACGAGTGAGTCCGGGGCCGGGAGGGCGGACGCAGGCGCGAGCGAGGGCGCAATCGCCATGACGGAAATCGTGTTTTACCAGTTGCAGCGCCAACCGCTCGAGCGTGTGCTTCCCACGCTGATCGAAAAATCCCTCGAACGCGGCTGGCGCGTGATCGTGCAGGCGGCTTCGGAAGAACGGGTCGAGGCACTCGACGCGCAGTTGTGGATCTTCCGGGACGACAGCTTCCTCCCGCATGGGACTTGGCGCGAGGCTGAGGCGAGCGAGCAGCCGATCCTGCTCACGCTCGATGGCGATAACCCGAATGGTGCGGCGGTGCGCTTTCTGATCGACGGCGCGCCGATGCCTACGGATGCCGACGCTTATCGGCGCATCGTGCTCATCGTTGACGGCGAGGATCCCGACGCGGTCGAGGCCGCGCGCGCGCGCTGGAGCGAGGGCAAGGCGAAGGGCCTCGATGTCACCTATTGGCGGCCGGACGAGGAGGGACGCTGGCAGCGATTGGGATGAGTTGCATCGAGCGCTCGCTGCTGACGCTGCGGCGCAATGGCCGCGAAACCTACGGTGCTGCGGCGTGTTCGGGCGTGCAGTAGCGCCATTGCCGTCATTGCCGAAATGTTGGAATATCGCCGCTGGCAGCCGATCCGCGCAGAGGGGAACAACGCGTATGTCTCTGCTCATCGTCTATGTGGTGTTGGTGATAGCGGGCGATCTCGTTGCCTATCTCCTTGGGCTCGTCATTGAACGAGAGGTGCCGGCGGCAAGCCTGCCGGCCTTCCTGGCGATGTATTTTTTGTTCCTCTGGGTCGCCTGGGTCATCGCGGTGCGAATCACGCAGCCGAGGGCGCGGCCTCAATAAGCTTCGGTCTCAGCGTGACGCTTCCACCACCCCCATTGGGATGCGTGAACGTCCCGGCAACGGCACGCTAGGCGGGAAAAACGCCTATTGATCAAGGTCATGGTGCTGACGCACAATCTCGGCGGCTGGGCGCGTCGGTCGAGGCCGATTGTCGAGGCAGGACCGTAGCGATGCAACGACTGAACCAAATCGTGCTGCGCATGATCGCGATGGCTACGCTCGCGTGCGCGATGGCGGCGTGCTCGTCCGATCTAAGCCTGAGCGGCGTCACGCTTGTTCCCAAACCTGAAACGTTGCTGCGCAAGCCGGATTGGGCGACCTTTTCCGGGGGCAAGAACGACGAGCTGCGGCCGGTGACGGCAGCTGATCTCGTGAGCGCCGAGGGGCAATGCGATAGCGGAGCCGGGCAAGCTGCGGCCGATCCGACTGCGGCGGGGGGCTCCGTCGCCGGCGGCATCGCGCTGCGGATGACGGAATGCGACGTGGTGCTGTGACGCTCACCTATCTTCGCGGGCCTTGGCCGGGGATTTATCGCTTCACGGGCGGGCGCTTGGTATCGATTGAGCGCGCCCCGGGTCCACCGCCCGCGCCGGCGAAAGCGCCGAAGGCAAGCACGAAGAAACCAGCCGGCACCTGATCGAGCTTCAGAGGTCAAGCATCAAGACGCAACCTGGGGCGCGGGCGGCAGGCGGCCGCAATGCTGCCGGTTGCGTATCGTCATCGGCGGCGCCAATCTTGCGCCGGGCGGACCGGAGCGGCCGCCAGGATGGAGGTTCGGCATGTGCATTCCCGGATGTCAGGAAGCGGTGCGGCATGCGCTTTCGCGGCGCGGCTTCTTCAAGGGGGCGCTCGCCGCCTCCTTCGGCGCTACGGCAGTTGCGCCCGAGATCGCGGGCGCGGCGCCCGCGCGCAGCTTCACCTCGGTGGTCGATTTGACCCACACTATGTCGCCCGACTTCCCGACCTTCTTCGGCGTGCCGGGAATCGAGATGGACAAGAAATTCGACCTCAAGAAAGACGGGTTCAATCTCTATTGGTGGCGGATCGTCGAACACGCCGGCACGCACTTGGACGCACCGATCCATTTCTCGGAGGCTGGTGCCACGGCCGAAAAAATTTCCGCGGACACGCT
>VAZL01000279.1 GCA_005883445.1 Alphaproteobacteria bacterium
AGATAGAGGCCGAGCTTGTCGACCACGGCGGCATCCTGTTTTGCCGCCGCCCGCACTTCGATGCCGTCCCGGATCGGAAACGCCCAGTCGGCGGCGTCGGTGTGGGTCACATTGGCGAGTTCGTCGGCCGCCTTCTCGTCGAAGACGGGCTCCGCCGGCGCGCAGAACACGCCCTTGCGCTGCGGGTCGGCCATGACCGTGGCCTCGGCCGCGTAGGCCGCGAGCGCCTCCCAGCCGAATCCATCGGTCCCGTCGAGGCTGAGCGCTTTGGCCAAGTTGTCGATTCCCGACTTCTGCTTGTCGGCGATATCCTTCTCTTCGGGCACCCAGAAGAAATTTGCCGCCACCAGCCGGGCAAGCGCGGCGCGATCCTTGCTGTTGGCGATTTCGGCGAGCTGCTTGCGGAACGCCTCGAAGCTCGGATCGTTCACCGACGGCGGCAGCGTGATGGCGACCGGCTTGTAAGGTCCGAGCGCGGGTGCCGGCGCTTGCGCCGGCGCTTGGGCCGGCGGCTGCGCCTGGGCAAAGACCGACATGGGCGCGAATACACCCGCGATCACGAGCGCAGCCGCGACGAGATGGGTGGAGGAGAGGCGTGGACGCCGCATCGCGGTTCTCCCAAGGTTCCGGAGCGCTGAGGTTAGCGCCGGATTTAGCCCGCTCTACGGCAAGAAAAAAGGGGCTTCGGCTGGATTCGCGAGCGCGCGCAACCCGCTGGCGCGCTTGCGGGCAACGCCCGCTCGGCCCGCGGCACGTGCGCCGGGCGCAAAGCATCAGTCTGAAAGCGCAGGAGAAAAGCGGCTCCGGCCGCGGGGCGAGTGCGCGCCGGAGCCGCTAGTCGTGCGAAACACGGACGCTACAGTTTACGGCAAAGATATGCGGGGGGCGTTTGGGCGTTTGCCTCCAGCGCCCCACGAATATCGGGCGCATGTTACAGCGCAATGACGGCAGCTGGCCGGGCTGTGGGAAACAATCGCGATGCCCGACCTCACTCTGATTGCAACGGTGACAATCTTCATCGCGACTTACGCGGTCGTCGCGGTCGGCAAGGTTCCCGTTTATCGCATCGATCGCGCCGGCGCGGCGTTGCTCGGTGGCAGCCTCATGCTGGGCATCGGCGTGCTGACTCCGCAGGAGGCTTACCGTGCGATCGATTTCGACACCATCACGCTCTTGCTCGGGATGATGATCGTCGTGGCCAACCTGCGGGTCTGCGGCTTCTTCCGCCTGGTCACGGACTGGATCGCGACGCATGTGCGCCGGCCGCTCGCACTGCTGGTAGCCATCGCGCTGGCATCCGGCACGCTTTCGGCCTTCTTGGTGAACGACACGATCTGCTTGGTGATGACACCGCTCGTGCTCGAGCTTGTCACCGCGGTCAGGCGCAATCCCATTCCTTATCTGCTGGCAGTGGCGACGGCATCGAATATCGGCAGTGTTGCGACGATCACCGGCAACCCGCAGAACATCATCATCGCGAGCCTGTCGCAGATTCCCTACGGGGTTTTCGCGGGGAAGCTGGCGCCGGTCGCGGCCATCGGGCTTGTCATCACAGTGCTTTTGATCGCGCTGGTCCATCGTGGCGAGTTCTTCACGTCGCAGCGGCTGGAGAAAGTGGCGATGCCCACGCACCACCACGGGCCGCTGATGGCGAAGACGCTGATCGTGATGACCGTGATGATCGTTCTGTTTTTCCTCGGGCAGCCGGTGGCCAAGGTGGCGATCGTGGGCGGCGCATTTTTGCTTTTCACCCGCCGCGTCAGGCCGCAGAAGATCTATATCGAGATCGATTGGCCGCTGTTGGTGATGTTCGTCGGCTTGTTCGTCGTCGTTGCTGGACTCGAGAAGATGGTGCTCACGCCGGAGGTCACCGCCGCGGCGGGGCATCTGCGCCTCGACAATAGTGCGGTGCTCGCCGGTATCACGGCCGTATTGTCGAATATCGTGAGCAATGTGCCAGCGGTTCTCTTGCTCAAGCCGTTCGTGCCCAACTTGGAGGATGCGCAGCGCGCGTGGCTGATCATCGCCATGGCGGCAACCTTCGCTGGCAATTTCACCCTCGTCGGCTCCGTCGCCAATCTCATCGTTGCTCAGCGGGCGAAGGCGCGCGGCGTCGAGATCGGCTTCTGGGCCTATTTCAGGGTCGGCGCGCCACTGAGCCTGATGACGATCGCGATCGGGCTGCTGTTGCTGTGACCCGACCCTTCCAATTTTTCATCCCATGGCCATGATTGCGAAAGGCGGCCCGCCGCAAATTTGACTTGCGGCCGCGGACGATGTTGCTGACGGGGCAGTGGCGTCGGGTCCCGGTCGAAAGGACGATGACGCATGGCCCTTGATCCGAAAGCGCAAGCTGCGCTTGCCCTGTACCGGTTCGGCCTCGGTCCACGCGCCGGATCGATCGCGGGCATTGCGTCGGATCCCCGCGGCGCGCTGCTCGCGGAATTGGATGGCGCGGGCGCCGGCCGCATCGGCAATGCGGATTTGCTGACGAGCGGCACCGCCGCCCGCGTCGCATTCGCCTTCCAACAGGCGCAGCGGGAGGCGCGGCAGGCCGAACGCGCCGCGCAGCAGGCCGCCGCGCCGAGCGGCGGCGCTTCCCCGCCGCAGATGAACGATCAGTCCGCGCCGCCACCACCGGCGCCAGTGCGCAATCCGGGTCCCGGGATGCCGCAGCAGATTTATCTCGCGGAAGCCAAGGCGCGCATCCAGGCCGCGCTCGACGCCGAGATCGGCTTCCTCGAGCGGCTCGTCTGGTTCTGGTCGAACCATTTCTGCGTGTCGGCGGACAAGGGCAACGTGCGCCAGATTTGCGGCGCCTATGAACGCGAGGTCATCCGCGCGCACGTGCTCGGCCGCTTCAGCGACATGCTGCTGGCCGCCGAATCCCATCCGGCGATGCTCATCTATCTCGACAATGCGCGCTCGATCGGCCCCGACTCGATTGCCGGGCTGCGGCAGAAACGCGGCCTCAACGAAAATCTGGCGCGCGAGATCCTCGAACTGCATACGCTGGGCGTGCGCACGGTCTACACCCAGGAGGACGTCACCCGTTTCGCCAATGTGATCACCGGCTGGACGTTCGTGCCGTTTCGCCAGGACCCGGTGCGCGGCGGCGAGTTCGAGTTCAATCCGCGCATGCACCAGCCCGGCGCGCAAACGGTGATCGGGAGGAGCTACCCTGACGCCGGCATGCAGCAGGGACGCGACGTGCTCGCCGCGCTCGCACGCCATCCGGCAACCGCGAAACACGTGGCCGCCAAGCTCGCGCGCCATTTCGTCGCCGATGAGCCGCCGCCCGCGCTGGTCGAGCGGCTGGCCAAGCGCTTCCTCGCCACCCAAGGCGATTTGAAGGAGGTGACGAAGGCGCTGGTGGCAGCGCCGGAAGCGTGGGAGGCGCCGCGCGCCAAGCTCAAGCGTCCGGGCGAATGGGTCATCGGGATGCTGCGCGCCGCGGGCATCACGCCGCCCGACATCGGCCCGGTGATGCAGGCGCACAACCTCTTGGGCGAGCCGCTGTGGCGGCCGTCGGCTCCCAAGGGATTCGCCGACGAGAGCGCGCCCTGGCTCGACGGCCTGGCGCAGCGCCTCGACATCGCCAATCAGTTCGCGCGCCGCGTGGGCGCGGAGGCCGATCCGCGCGAGGTGTTCGAGCAGGCGCTGGCGCCGCTCGCTTCGAGCGAAACGCGCCAAGCCGTCTTGCGCGCCGAAAGCCGCCCGCAGGCGCTCGCGCTTATGTTCATGGCGCCCGAATTCCAGCGCCGATGACGCCGCGACCGGGATCGATCGAAAGAGGTGAGCCGATGACATTCAACCGCCACGCTGCGAACCGGCGCGAACTGCTGCTCGCCTCCGGCACGCTGTTCGCCTGGGCCTATCTGCCGAAGGTCGCGCGCGCGGAGGGGCGCGATCCGCGCCTGCTCGTGATCGTGCTGCGCGGCGCGCTCGACGGACTCGCAGCGGTCGCGCCCGTGGGCGATCCGGACTGGCTCGCGCTGCGCGGCGACAAGGCGCTCACCCTCGACGGTAAGCCGCCGGCACTGCCGCTCGATTCCTTCTTCGCCCTCAATCCGGCGATGCCCAACCTGCATCGGCTCTACAAATCCGGCGCGGCGACCATCGTGCATGCGACGGCCACGCCTTACCGCGAGCGCTCCCACTTCGACGGCCAGGACGTGCTGGAGAGCGGCCTCGCCAAGCCGGGTGCGGCCGATACGGGCTGGCTCAACCGCGCGCTCGCCTCGCTGCAACCGGGCGACCGCGCCGGCGGATCGCGCGACGCCTTCGCCATCGGTCCGATCGCGCCGCTGGTCGTGCGCGGACCCGCGCCCGTGCTGTCTTGGACGCCGCGCCGGCTGCCGCCAACGGGCGATGACACGGTGATGCGGCTCATGGAGCTCTACCACCACACCGATCCCGTCCTCGCCCGCGTGCTCGAGGAACGCATGGGGCTTGCGACCATCGCGCGCGCCGGCGGCATGGACGGTGAGCAGCCGCAGGCGGCGGGGGCCGGACAGGTGCGCGCCTATTTCGCTGAATCCGCGGGCACGGCGGCGAAGTTTCTCGCGCGCGCGGATGGGCCGCGCATCGGCGCGCTTGCCTTCGATGGCTGGGATACCCACGCCGCCGAAGGCGCGATGAGCGGCCGGCTCGCAATCTTGATCGGCGCGCTCGACGGCGCCATCGCCGCGATCGAGACCGAGATGAGGGATGCTTGGCGCGAGACCGTGGTCGCCATCGTCACCGAATTTGGCCGCACTGCCCGCATCAACGGCACCGACGGCACCGATCACGGCACTGCGACGGTGGCGCTCATGGCCGGCGGCGCGCTCAAGGGCGGTCGCGTCGTCGCCGATTGGCCCGGGCTCAAGCTCGCCAAGCTTCATGACGGACGCGACCTCAAGCCGACCACCGACCTGCGCGCGGTGCTCAAGGGCCTGCTCAAGGACCACCTGCGCGTCGACGCTGGCGTGCTGGCCACCAAGGTGTTTCCGGACAGCGCCGCGGTGAAGCCGATGGCGGGATTGCTGCAGCAGGCCTAGCGCCGGTTCAGGCGATTGGGGTTCGCAAGCTCCGTGCCTGTGAGGATCTGGTCTAGCTAGCGCTCGGGCTCGGCGGCGCGAAAAGCCTTCGCGAACGTATCGAGATCGGCTGCGGCAACGTCGGAGACGGCCCAATAGGCGACGCCGTTGTCGGTCCAGGACACAATATTGTAGCCGCCGATTTGGCCGGGGGAGGTCGCGATCGTCCGGCCGGCGGGAACCTCGCTGAGGCTGATCAGATGCTGGCGCACGCGATAGACGAGCGTTGCAACCGGGGTGCGTCCGATCACGTCGATGCGGCCGCCGACCAGGGGAAAGCCCTCGCTGGCGAGATCGACCACGCGCGGCGCCTCGGGAATGCGGCCGTTGAACCAGGGCTTGACGGTGTGTCGGTCGGAGGAGCCGACGTCGACGGGATGCGTCGCCATCAGCGCGCGCACGTGGTTGGCCACGACCATGTCGGCATCGGGCGGGCCGGGCGACAGCGCCAACCAAGTCGCGCCGCTGCCGAGGAACGCGGCCACCGCGACCGAGGCCGCGAGCGCGCGCCAAGACGGGCGTGCCGAGGCGCGCGCGGGCGCAGGCGCAGGCCGCAAGCCGACGGCGGCCTCGATCCGCCGCGCGAGACTGGGCGGCGCGCCTTCGCGCGGCAGCTGCTCGGCGATGACGCGCCGCAGCGCCTCCACCCGCTCGCGTTCGACCGCCAGCGCCGGATCGTCGGCAAGCTGGCGCTCGACCTCGAGCGCGTGCGCAGGGTCGAGCTCGCCGTCCACATAGGCGTGAACGAGCAAGCGCGGATCCGTCGGTGTCATGGCGCGCCCCCTGGCTTGTCGGTTCCGATGCGCTCGATCAGCCGCCGGCGGGCGCGCGCGAGCCGCGACATCACCGTGCCGATGGGTACTTTGGTCACTTCGGAAATCTCCCGATAGTCGAGGCCCTGCACGTCACGCAACACCAACGTTTCCCGAAACGGCACCGGCAGCTCCGCAATCGCGGCTTCGAGCCGCCGCGCGTCGGCCTTGGCGATCAGCTCCGCCTCCGGCGTCTGCGGCGCCTGCTCGAAAGCGGCGCCGGCGCTCGACTGCTTCTGCTCGAGCGTTTCGAGATCGTCGACCATCACCAGCGACGCCGAACGATTCTTGCCCAGCCAGGTATAGGCCGCGTGGCGCACGATGGTTAAGACCCAGGCGCGGGCGTTGACTCCGGCAAAGCCGCCGATGCCGCGAAAGGCGCGCAGGCAAGCTTCCTGCACCACGTCCTCGGCGTCGGCGCGATCGCCGGTGAGCCAGCGCGCGAGCGCGTAGGCGTCGGCGAGATGCGGCAGCACCACGCTGGCGAAGCGCGCCTGATCGTCCTCGCTCTTCAGGCTTGCCATGGTCGATGCGCACCACAATCATATGGGTGAAGATCGGCCACCCGCTGGTTTTATTCCCGAGATTTCAACGGTTTTCGACCGGGTCCTGGCGTCCCGCCGGCTGCGGTCTTCCAGGCCGAGAAAGCCTATCACGCCGCTCACTCGGCGGCCTGCATGTCGGCGTCGATGAAGCCGCCCGACTGGCGTCGCCACAGGGCGGCGTAATGGCCGCCGTGCCGCAACAGCTCGTCGTGCGAGCCCTGCTCGACGATGCGGCCGCGCTCGAGCACGATCAGCCGGTCCATGCGTGCGATGGTCGAGAGCCGGTGCGCGATGGCGATCACGGTCTTGCCGGCCATCAGCGTGCCCAGGCTCGATTGAATCGCGGCCTCGACCTCGCTGTCGAGCGCGGAGGTGGCCTCGTCGAGCACCAGGATCGGCGCGTCCTTGAGGATCACGCGCGCGATGGCGATGCGCTGGCGCTGGCCGCCGGAGAGCTTCACGCCGCGCTCGCCGACCTGCGCCGCATAGCCGCGCCGCTGCTTCCAGTCCTCGAGCTCGCCGATGAACTCGTCGGCGTGGGCGAGCTTCGCCGCCGTCACGATCTCGGCGTCGGTCGCCTGCGGGCGGCCGTAGCGGATGTTGTCGCGGATCGAGCGGTGCAGCAGCGAAGTGTCCTGCGTGACCACGGAGATTTGCGCGCGCAGGCTCTCCTGCGTGACCGCGGCGATGTCCTGGCCGTCGATCACGATGCGGCCGCCCTCGAGATCGAAGAAGCGCAGCAGCAGATTGACCACCGTCGACTTGCCGGCGCCGGAACGGCCGATCAGGCCGATCTTCTCGCCCGGGCGGACGGTCAAGGTCAGGCCGTCGATGACGCCGCTCTCGCGGCCGTAACCGAAGCGCACATCCTCAAATCTGATCTCGCCGCGCGTCACCTTGAGGGTGGGCGCATCGGGCAGGTCGGTGAGCGTGATCGGCCGGGCGATGGTCATCATGCCTTCCTGGATCACGCCGACGTTCTCGAAGATCGATGTGATCTGCCAGGCCACCCAGCCGGCGATGTTGACGATCTGCCAAGCGAGCGGCAGCGCCATCGCCACGGTCCCGACCTCGACCTTGCCCTGCGTCCACAACACCAGCGCGAGCGCGCCGGTGCCCGTCACCATCGTCGCGTTGAGTGCGGACAGGCAGAAGCCGAACAGCGTGTTGAGCCGCAGCGAGCGATAGAACAGCTTGGTGTGGTGATCGATGGCGTCGCGCACATAGGCGTCCTCCTCGCGCGCGCGGGCGAACAGCTTCACCGTGAGGATGTTGGTGTAGCTATCGACGATGCGCCCGGTCAGCAGCGAGCGCCCTTCCGACACGTCCTTGGAACGGTCGCGCATGCGCGGCACGAGCACGCGCAGCATGAGCAGATAGCCGAGGAACCACAGCGCGATCGGCAGCGCCAGCACGGGGTCGGCGGAGGCGAGCAGAATGAACGCGCTCGTGCCGTAGACGAGGATGTACCAGACGCTGGTGAGCAGCGCGACCAGGGTCTCGCGGATCGCAGGGCCGGTCTGCATCACGCGGTTGGCGATGCGGCCGGCGAAGTCGTTCTGGAAGAACGCCCAGGACTGGCGCACCACGTACCAGTGGTTCTGCCAGCGGATGCGATTCGACACGTTGGCCGAGATCGCCTGGTTCGCGATCAGGTTCTGCGCGGTGAGCGCGATCGGACGCGCAACCAGCAGCACCAACGCCATCCCGAACAGATGCGGCCAGAATTTTGCGAACAGCTCGTCCGGCGGGCTCGCCGTGATCAACGTGACGATGCGACCCATGAACACGGGAATGGTCGAATCGAGCAGCGCCACCACCAAGCCGGCGGCGAACAAAGCCGCGAACAGGCCCTTCGCCTGTCGGGCGAAATGCCAGAAGAACGCGGTGAAGCCGGGCGGCGGCGCCGCCTGCTCCGGTGGGTCGGTCGGCTTCAACAGCCGCTCGAACAGCGAAAACATGGCACAGGCTCGAAACGCATCGCGGGCGCGCGGCGACGCCACCCGTAGCGCCGTGAAGCGGGCCCGCATTGCCTTGATCGGATCGGATGCGGCCGGGTAGAGAAGCTTCGTGTCGGGACTATGACGGCGCGGCTTGTTTGGCTCGTCCTGCCGCAATTATTGCGTTTCGCAACGATGGTGCGGCTCATCCCCGCCGCAAGCGCAGGCCGACGGCGGTGGTGAGCGCAGGAATCGCGGTCATTTCGGCGTGATGCGGAGAATCCGACCCGAGGAGCTGTCGGTGGCGAGCCACAGCGCGCCGTCCGGTCCGTCGCGAACATCGCGAATGCGTTCGCGCAGTCCCTGCAACAGGCGCTCCTCCTTGCCCACCTTGTCCCCGTCGAGTTCGAGCCGGACCAAAAGTTGGCCGACCAGTGCGCCGACGAACAGGTTGCCGCGCCAGGCCGGCAACAGACTGCCGGTGTAGAACGCCATCCCGGACGGCGCGATCGAGGGCACCCAGTACTTGAGCGGCTGCTCCATGCCCTGCTTGTGCGTGCTCTCGTGGATTCTGGCGCCGTTGTAGTCGATGCCGTAGCCGATCACCGGCCAGCCGTAGTTCTTGCCCTTCTCGATGATGTTGATCTCGTCGCCGCCGCGCGGCCCGTGCTCGTGCTCCCACAACTTTCCGGTCATGGGGTGGAACGCGAGCCCCTGGGGATTGCGGTGGCCGTAGCTCCAGATCTCGGGCTTGGCGGGAGGCTTGCCGACGAAGGGATTGTCCGGCGGGACGGAGCCATCGGACCGGATGCGAATGATCTTGCCGAGGTCATTGGTAAGATTCTGCGCCTGGTCGCGGGTGGTGAAATGGTCGCCGGTGGTCAGAAAAAGATTGTCGTCCGGCGCCTGCACGATGCGGCAGCCGAAATGATTGCCGCTGGAGAGCGGGCCGGCCTGGCGGAAGATCACCTCGACCGCATCGAGTCGGGACGTGCCTTCATCCACCAGCCGAGCGCGTGCGAGCGAGGTGCGCCCGCGGCCTTCCACCGGCTCGGCGTAACAGAAATAGATGGTGTGGTTCTGCGCAAAGCCGCGGTCGAGCGCGACGTCGTGCAGCCCGCCCTGACCCGACGCGAACACTTTCGGCACGCCGGCGAGCGCTGGAGAGAGCGCGCCGTCCTTGGCGACGATGCGCATGCGTCCGGGCCGCTCCGTCACCAGCATGCGTCCGCCGGGCAGGAAGGCGATCGCCCAAGGATGATCGAGGTTCTTCGCTACGGTCTCCACCGCGACGTCGCCGGAGGAGGAATGGAAAACCTGCGCGCCGGCGGGCGGGCAGCCGATCGCAACGACCCCGACCGCGCACGCCACCGCTGACCACCTCATTTCGAATGCTCCTGCACTCTTCTGCGCGCCATGCGTCGATGCTACGCGTCGGTGCGACAACCATGCGTTGCCGACGATGTTCCGGCAAGTTTCGAGCCGTTCACATCGATGTGACGACACTGTTGACTTTTCCGCCGCGCTCCGTGTCATCGTCGGCGGGCAAAATTTTCTCCAGCGGAACGGCGAGGACAGCCATGAAGATGACAGCCTTTGCCGCGGCAATTGCCGTCGCGGTCGGCGTTGGCGGCATTGCCCATGCGCAGGGCTATCCATCGCATCCCATCACCATGATCGTGCCGTTCCCGGCGGGCGGGCCGACGGACACGCTGGCGCGCATCTTGAGCGAGCGCATGCGCCTGTCGCTCGGCCAGCCGGTGATCATCGAGACCGTGACCGGCGCCGGCGCCAGCATCGGCGTCGCCCGCGCCGCGCAAGCCGCACCCGACGGCTACACGCTCGGCATCGGCAATTGGACGAGCCACGTCGGGGCGGGCGCGATGTATCCGGCCGCGCACGACGCAGTGCTGGAATTGCAGCCGGTGTCGCGCATCAGCGCCACGCCGTTGATGATCATCGGCAAGAACGCACTGCCGCCGAAGAACGCCCGGGAGCTGATCGCTTGGCTCAAAGCGGACCCTGGCAAGGCATCGGCGGCAACCGTCGGGGCCGGCAGCGCGGCGCATGTTTGCTTGCTCTACTTCCAGCAGAAGACCGGCACCAGTTTCCAGTTGGTTCCTTATCGCGGCGGTGCGCCGGTGATGCAGGATCTGGTGGCTGGCCAGATCGACATGTTTTGTGCCGAAGCGTCGCAAACGCTGTCGTTCGTGCGCAGCGGAGCGATCAGAGCCTTTGCCGTGATGTCGAAGGAGCGTTGGCCGGCCGCGCCCGAGGTTCCGACCATGGACGAGGTGGGCGTGTCGGGGATGTACATCTCGTTTTGGAACGGCCTGTGGGTCCCCAAGGGCACGCCCAGCGAGATCGTCGCCAAGCTCAACGGCGCGGTGGTGGATGCGCTGGCCGATCCGGTCGTTCGGCAGCGGCTCACCGAGCTCGGCCACGTGATTGCGACGCGCGAGGAGCAGACGCCGCAGGCGCTGGGCGACTTTCACAAGGCCGAGATCGAGACTTGGTGGCCGATCATCAAGGCGGCCAACATCAAGCCGGAGTGAGAGGCCCAACAGCAGCACTGCCGCGCGTCCGACGACGCGCGGCAGTGACTTCCCCCGACCGGCCGCCCGAAACGATGATTAATCGCGCCGCGGGTTGGCGGCGACGATGACGGTAAGCCCGCCCATGGCGGCGAGCAGAAAGGCGATGCAAAGCGCGATCGCGAGCGGGGTGCCGTCGCCACTGGTCATGGCGCCGACCACTTCCGCGCGCGCCATGCCGATCGAGACAGCGGTGACGGCGACGGCGGTCGATAAGGCGAGCGCGGCAGTGATGATCAATTCGACGAGAGTGATGGAGCGATGCCTCGGCGCCGGCCGCGGGCGAGCCCCGGGCTTGATTCCGGTGGGCCTTGTTAATGGCTTGGGCATGTCAATCTCCGCGAATCAGTCGACTCATTTGTCGCGGCGGATGCCGGCGCCGATTCGGCCGGAGTTAGGCGGAGGCATTGGCGAAGAAGGGCAAATTTGTGTTTTTGGTTAACGAAGCGTTAACGCCGAACGCGCTTCTCGTTCGGCCGCAAAATACGGCCGCTTTTTGCGGCGCGCAGCCCCGCCGCTCGCGCGTTCACTCCGCCGCTACGACGTTTTCGGGCTGCCAATCCATCGAGACATAGCCCGGCTGCGCCGCCACGCGCTCGAGCCAGGCACGGATCTCCGGAAAGGTCGTCAGGTCGTAATCGCATGTATGTGCGAGGTGGGCGTAGGCATAGAGCGCGATGTCGGCGACGCTGTAGTGATCGCCGACGAAATAGCGATGGTGCTTGAGATGATTCTCCATTACGGCGAGCGAGCGGTAACCTTCCTCCATCCAATCCTCGAGCGCGTGCTGCTGCAGCTCGCGGCCGCCCTTGACCAGCGCCAGCCAGAAATAGGCGGCGCCGATGTTGGGCTCGATGCTGTGCTGCTCGAAAAACATCCATTGCAGCGCTTCGGCGCGATCGATGCGGTGCTCGGGCCGCAGCGGCGTGCGGCTCACGAGGTGCCAGAGGATCGCGTTCGATTCGGCGAGATAGCGGCCGGGCGCGGCTTCGAGCAGCGGCACTTGGCCGTGCGGATTCTTGGCCAGGAACTCAGGCGTGCGGCTCTCACCTTTGAGGATGTCGATTTCGACCAGGCGAAAAGGGATGCCGAGCTGCGCGAGCGCGAGGCGCACCTTGTAGCTGTTGCCCGATCGCTGCATGGAGTAGAGCGTATACATCGCCTTCCCTCCGGCGGTGATCGCCGCCGCCCTGCCGAGATATGGGCCTAAGCCATCAGAGCGGCAATGTCATGACGCGACCAAGCTCCGGCGAGTGGTCGCCGACTACCGCGGCCGCCGACCGCAGCCGACGCCTGCTGCCGCGCCCGTCATCTGCAGAAAATCATTTTCGCCGTCACTCCGCCGCGACGCGATGGGCGCGGGCATGGGCGATGAGGGCGTCGTCCTCCACCGGCACGATCGGCGTGAAGTCGCGGTGCGCGATCCATTCGGGCCGGGTGAACTTGGTGATGTGGTTGGAGACGGCGCAGAGCGTCAGGTACACGATCTTGCGCGGATAGGGGGTGATGTTGGGCGGCGAAGCGTGCACGAGATTGCCGTGGAACATCAACACCGAGCCGGGCTTGCCGGTCGGCGCCACGATGCCGATGCCGTCCGGCGGCGCGGCTTGGGCGCAGAGCCGCGTCACTGTCTCCGGATCGAGCGTCCAAAGCGGATAGGAAGTCGTGCTGGTGTCGTGACCGGCGGCGAGCGTGCCGTATTTGTGGCTCTTCGGGATCAGCATCAACGGACCGTTGATCGGCAGGACCTCGTCGAGGAAGATCGAGATATTCATGGCGCGGGGCTCGAGCATGCCGTCGTCGCGCGCCCAGGTGCCGTAATCCTGGTGCCACTGCCAGACATCGCCCTCGAACGCGGCCTTGGCGTTGATCTTGAACTGATGGACGTAAACGCCTTCGCCGAACAGCTGCTGCAGCGGTTCGACCAGGCGCGGGTGATGCGCCATCAGTCGGAAGGCCTCGTTATAGGTGTGCGCGGCGAAGGCGGTGCGCGGCGCGCCGGTCTTCTCGCGCCAGACCTCCTGGCGATTGCTCCTGAAAATCTTGTCCGCTTCGCTGCGCAGGACCGCAACCTCCTCGTCGGCGAAGCAGTTCGGGAAAAACACGTAGCCCTGCTCATCGAAGGTCTTGATCTGCTCGGCGGTGAGCTTCATGGCGTCCTCCCGGGGACGGTCGTTTCGTGTCGACCGATAGTCTAGCGGCCGCCGACCCGAAAATCACGCGCTGAAGGGTCGTCGCGGCGATTGTCCTCCCGAAGCGCGCGCGCCGAATGTGAGCTGCGTAAATTCCGACGTGGGTTCAACGTCCTTCCAGGCCCGCGTGTGTCGGCGCAATCACACTGGTGTGTGGATGGGCGATTGAGGCTTGCCGTCGGCGGCCGCGCCCATTAGGAAGCTCGCGCCCGCAAAGGGTAAGCGGAGATTCTCATGGCCCTGCTCAAAGAATCGCTCAAGCGCATCAAGCCGTCCGCCACCATCGCGGTGACGGATAAGGCGCGTGCGCTCAAAGCCGCGGGCCGCGACGTGATCGGACTGGGAGCCGGGGAGCCGGATTTCGACACGCCGGAGAACATCAAGCGCGCCGCGATCAAGGCGATCGAGGCCGGCAAGGCGGCGAAGTATACCGCGGTCGACGGCATCCCGGAGCTCAAGGCCGCGATCGCTCGTAAGTTCAAGCGCGAGAACGGCCTCGATTACAAGCCGAGTCAGATCATCGTCGGCACCGGCGGCAAGCAGGTGCTCTATAACGCGTTCGTGGCGACGCTCGATCCAGGCGACGAGGTGATTCTCGCGGCGCCCTATTGGGTGAGCTATCCCGATATGGTCATGCTCGCAGGCGGCGAGCCGGTCGCCGTGCCCACCACCCTCGAGTCGGGCTTCAAGATGCGCCCCGAGGCGCTCGATCGCGCGATCACGCCGAAGACCAAATGGGTGCTGCTCAACTCGCCCTCGAACCCGACCGGCGCGGCCTATACGCGCGCCGAGCTCAAGAAGCTCACCGACGTGCTGGTCAGGCATCCCCAGGTCTACGTGATGACCGACGACATGTACGAGCACCTCGTCTACGACGAGTTCGAATTCACCACGCCGGCGCAGGTCGAGCCCCGGCTCTACGAGCGCACGTTGACGG
>VAZL01000163.1 GCA_005883445.1 Alphaproteobacteria bacterium
TGACGTCGACCGGCGCCACGATCTTCCCACCCTCGACCCAGAACGAGGCGAAGCGGGTCATGCCGGTCAACCGACACGCTGGCCGATCGGAGAAATTCAGATACCAGAGGTTGCCGAGATAAAGCCCGGTGTCGAGCGCGGCCAAGGCATCGGCGGAGGCGAGATTGCCGGCCGCCATGTCGAGCGACTCCGGCATTTCGGACGCGTTGGCGCCGTTTTGTGCCAGCGCAAATTCTCGGGCAGTTCGTGGGCTTACCAGCGATCCGACCATCCGGCCGTCGGTGACGAGCGGCACCGCTTGCGGGCGCGCGAACCCCTCGTCTTGGAATGCCGGAGCGATGCCCTCGGCGGTGTTCTCGGCGAACGCGACCGATGGATCGAGCGCTGCGGCCCCATCCTTGAGCCGGAACAGGCAGCTCTGCCGGGTTTCGAGCGCGCGGCCCGAGAAGCCGCCCCAGCACAGCATGCCGGCGATCTCCTCCATCGCGGTGGGCGTCAGCGGGCGCCCGCCATCTTCGCCGCGAAGGTTTCGGAAACCCACTCGAAGCCGCCATATACCGTTTTCACCGCCTTGTCCGCGCGGTGATAGAGGCTCCACTGCAGGTTGAAGGACCGGACCTCATGCCAGTTCCGCTGGCCGAACGAATTCGCAAAGCCGCGGTAAACCGGCCCTCCTGCGTAAATGCCGACCAGATCCACGCCGTCGGCAGCATCGAGAATGGTCTCGACGATCTCTTCGCCCGCCGGCAGGGGCGAGCTGCGGATGACCCGGCTCGGCCGAATGTCGGTCGCGAAACTGAGATGCGGATCCTCCGGCAGCGCCGCGATTGTCGCCCGCAAGGTGGCTAGCGCGGCAGCGATTGCCACGCGGTCCCGGCCAAGATCGCCCGCCACCGTCAGGCACTGTTCAGCATGCCGACGACCCGCGATCAGATGTAGCCGCAGATAACACTGGGTGACGGTCCCCGGTTGGCGGACTTTGCCCCGGTTGAGCCTGACAAAATCGGAGACCTCCCCGTCCAGGCGACAGGTGTACGTCTCACCGGCTGCGACCGACCGGTCGAGCAACGCGGCGACCTCATTGAAATACTCCTCGATATTCGCGGGCTTCATGATGCATCTCCGCCGAAGACGTCGACCGCGGCGAATACGCACGCCGGTGATGCATGCCCAACGCGGATCACCTGTGAGGGCTCGCCCTTGCCGCAATACGGCGTACCGAGTACCTGCATGGTCGCGGCCTCGCCAACGCGGGTCAGGTTGCGCCAGAAGTTGGCCGAGATGCCGCGATAATTCGGATTTTTGACGACGGCCGTCAACTTGCCGTTCTCGATCAACTGGCCCCATTCGCAGCCGAACTGAAACTTGTTGCGGGAATCGTCGATCGACCAGGAGCTGTTGGTGCTCATCAGCACCCCGCGCTCGATGCCCGCGATCATGTCGGCGAGCGTCGCATCGCCCGGCTCCAGGTTGATGTTGGCCATCCGGTCGATCGGCGGCCGATTCCAGTTGTCCGCGCGCGAGTTCGCGACGCCGGGCAATCCGGCGCGGGCCTGCGAGATCGCGCCGCCGAGCGGCCGCTCGAGAATACCCTTGCGAATCAGATAGGCCTTTTCCGCGGGTGTGCCTTCGTCGTCGAAGGCATAGCTGGCAAGCTCTTCCGGACGCGTCGGATCGAAGCAGACATTGAGCAGGTCGGACCCGTAACGGTAGGAGCCGAACATGTCGAGGGTCACGAAACTCGTGCCGGCAAAGTTGCGTTCGTCGCCGAGAATGCGGTCGAGCTCCAGCGGATGCCCGATCGACTCGTGGATCTGTAGGACCATCTGGTCGGGCAGAAGCAGCACGTCCATGGTGCCCACCGGACAGTTCGGCGCCAGCAACAGCTGCAACGCCTCGTCGGCGAGGCGCCGTCCACTGCCGACAAACCCGAAGCGGTCCAGCATGTCTTCTCCGCCCTGCTGCGCCAGGCCGCGGTAGCCGTTGAGCGTCCGCGTCTGCGTGTCGCCGTCCCCGTGCGCGGTGACCGACATGCCGGGCATGACGAAGCGATAGCGCTGCAACACGTCGCCGCCGGCGCTCGTCAGGTAGCGATGCTCGGCCGTTCGCGTTTCCACCGTCGCCTCCCAGTCGACGATGCGCGGATCGCACCCCGCCTGGCGCGATTCTTCGGCGAGCAGGTCGTACCAGTCGCGCTGCGACCAGGCCGGCTTGTCGACGTCCGGGGAGGCGTACGCGCCACGCGGCGCAGGGTTCGGCAGCGCGCCGAAATCGATCAGCGAGCGCGGGGCCGCGGCCCGCGCCCAGGACGCGGCGCGGTCGAGTGCGGATTGCAGGCCCGCCCGCGACACGTCGCTGGTCGCGGCGTAGCCGCAGCCGCCCGCCGCGTGGACGGTAAGCATGGCGCCCCGATCGGTCAAGAGGAATGGAGGCTGCGCGACGTCCTTGCGTATCGCGTAGCTTTCGGCCCGCTCATCGGTGAGCCTTAGCGACCAGAAATCGGCATCGCAGGAGAGTCGCCGGAAGTCGGCGATCAATTCTTCGCTCATGGGAGTCCTGTGCAGTGCAGCATCGCCAAGCGGCGGTGCGGCATTCAAAAAAACGAATTATCGCTCGAAATGTGCATCGCTCGTGCCGTTAGGCGCCGGGCACCGGGTTCGCGGCCAGCCGCTGCAGCGCCGGCCCGGTAACACGACTGATCCGCCAATCGGGCAGCAGCGTCGCTCCCAATGACTCATAGAAGCCGATAGCGGCAGCATTCCAGTCGAGCACCGCCCATTCGAACCGGCCGCAATCGCGCACAACCGCGATGCGCGCCAGCTGGGTGAGCAGCGCGCGTCCGTAGCCGCGGCCGCGATACGACGGCTGGACAAATAAATCCTCGAGATACAAGCCCTTGCGGCCTAGAAACGTCGAAAAATTATGAAAAAATAACGCAAATGCGACCGGCGCCGGACCTTCCCAGCCGATTAGCACCTCGGCCGCGGGGCGGGGGCCAAACAATGCGGCGTGAAGGCTCGCCTCGGTCGCAACGCAAAGATGGCGCAGATTTTCGTATTCCGCGAGCGCCTCGATCATCGCCAGAACGTCGGGGATATCGCGCGGCGTGACGGGCAGGACGCGAAAGGCGCTCGCCGAATCCACGGGTTCAGCCGGTGGGCCGGCAGGGCATGACGGGTTCGTGCTTGATCCCGGTGGGCGCCGCCTGCCCAGGGCCGCTCGGTCGGGTCTTCATAGCGGCGCCGGGCCACGGGTGCGGCTCATGGGCGCGACGCAAGGGAGCGATTTGTGCATTGCGTTTGGGGATCGTTGGCAGATTTGCAACACGAAGCAAGTCGGATTGTAACTAAGCCCATCATTTTGTTGCAGCCCGAATTAGGGGTGTTGTAACGTGGCAACTGTGTCCGGTCAGGTAAATCAGAAATTTTTCCGGCTAGTGTTCACTTTCCTCTGGGGTTCCTACATGAAATTTCAACAAAGGACCTCGTTGTCGCGCCCGGCTGCGTTAAGGAGTTGATACTTCCCTTCGGTTTTGCTTGCTCTGGTCGACCGACGACTTGATGTAATTCCGTCGACCGAACGATTCGAATAGGTTGCGGATGGTAAGGACAAATAGCTGCTGTAATCTTTAACTCCATGGGGGTCCATGATGAAGAGGATGCATAGGAAAAAGCTGTCGCTGGCGGTGGCGCAGGCGTTAGGCGCCGGGATCATCGTCGGCCTGACGGCGCCGTCAGCCTACGCGCAGGTGCCTTCGGCGCAGCCGCCCGGGACGCAGCAGGCGCCCATCGAGAGGATCGAGAAATTCAACGTCACGGGCTCGCGCATTCCTGCGCCGAACCTCGAGAGCACCAGCCCGATTACCCAGA
>VAZL01000164.1 GCA_005883445.1 Alphaproteobacteria bacterium
ACGGACCGACGGGAGACCTCTTGCGCGCGCAAGGCCGGCATAACATGCGGCCGGCGCATCTTCATTTCCTCGCCTGCAAGGACGGCTACAAGACGCTGATCTCGCAGCTCTACGTCCCCGACGACAAGTTCATCGACACCGACGTGCAGTTCGGCGTCACGCGCCACCTCATCGGCGATTACGTGCGCCACGACAACGAGAAAGCGCCGGCGCCCGACGTCAAGGGATCGTGGTATTCGCTCGAGCACACCTTCGTCATGGAAGCCGGCCGCGCCAAGCTGCCGCGGCCGCCGATCACCGGCAAGGCGCGAGGCGAGCGGCCGAAGATTCCGCACCTGGCGTGATGTGAGCACGCTAATCGCGTTTCGTCATTGCCGGGCATAGCGCGTCGTTAAGGGCGTTTACGCCCGTCTTCGCGGGGCTATGGACGCGCGTGAACGCGCTGATGACCCGGCAATCCATCCCCTGGAAAGAAGCGCTTCTTTTCGATGGATGCGCGGGTCAAGCCCGCGCATGACCTGGCCAGATCGTCGATTTGACGCTATCGCGCCTGCGCGGCGGCGCGGTCCACCGACGCCGCGGTCTGGCCGAACAGGATCGCGCGCTCCTCCGCGGTGCGGATGCCGCCGATGTTCGGGTTGACCGCCTTCGCCTTCTCGTAGGCGCGTTCGACCGCGGGCCGCGCGCGCACCGTTTCGAGCCAGCGCTTGAGGTGCGGGAAGTCGGCGATGTTCTGGCCCTGGCGCTCGTGCGGAACGATCCAGGGATAGATCGCCATGTCCGCGATCGAATAGTCGCCGGCGACGAAGGCGCGATCGGCGAGGCGCTTGTTGAGCACGCCGTAGAGCCGATTGACCTCGTTGCGATAGCGGTCCATGGCGTAGGGAATCTTCTCCACCGCGTAATTGCTGAAGTGATTGTTCTGACCGGCCATGGGACCGAGATTGCCCATCTGCCAGAACAGCCACTGGATGGCGTCGATGCGCGCGCGCGGATCGCGTGACAGGAACTGACCCGTCTTCTCGGCGAGATAGAGCAGCATGGCGCCGGATTCGAACACCGCGATCGGCTTGCCGCCGCCGGCCGGTGCGCGATCGATCAGCGCGGGAATGCGGTTGTTCGGGGAGATGGCGAGGAATTCCGCCTTGAACTGCTCGCCCTTGCCGATGTTCACCGGCATGAGGTTGTAGGGCAGCCCGGTCTCCTCGAGGAAGATCGTGATCTTGTGGCCGTTCGGCGTGGTCCAATAGTAGAGGTCGATCATTGGCCTGGTCCCTTACGCTGCGATCAATCGGATGCTGCTGTAACATAATTTGCCATGCAGGAGCCATCCATGGATCGAGGCGTCGAATCTTCGCCGCGCATAGCTCCCTTGCCCGCCGAGCATTCACGAGCATGAACGTGGAGCAATAAGAGACCGACGTCGTCTGCTATCCCAGCCTGACATTGGCCTCGCGCACCACGCGTCCCCATTTCTCCATTTCCGCCGCCACGAAGGCGCGAAACTCCTCCGGCGTATTCTCGCGGGACTCGACGTTGAGCTGCTTGAGGCGCTCGGCGATATCGGGCTGTCGCAGCACCGCGTTCAGGCCGGCATTGAGCTTGTCGACGATGTCCGCGGGCGTTCCGGTCGGCACGAACACCCCGTTCCATTCATAGGCTTCGAAGCCCGGCAGCGTTTCCGCCACCGCCGGCACATCGGGCAGCGCCGCCAGACGCCCCCTGCCGGTATGGGCGATGCACTTGAGCGTTCCCGCCTGAACATGCCCGATCGAGGCGGCGGCATTGGAGAAGTAGAATTTCACCTGCCCGCCGATGAGATCGTTGAGCACCGGGCCGCCGCCGCGGTAGGGGATGTGATTGAGCTTGATGCCGGCGCGATGCCGGAACATTTCGAGCGCGTTGCCCGAGGAGGCCCAATCGAGGCCGCCGGGCGTCGCCTTGGCAAGCGCGATCACGTCCGCGACGCTTTGCACGTCCACCGATTTGTTCACGACCAGAAGGTTGGTGATGAGCGCGGCCAGGAAGACGGCTTGGAAGTCCTTGACCGTGTCGTAAGGCAGACTGGCGTAGAGCGACGGGTTCACCGAGTGAGCGGTGGCGTCGTACATGATCGTGTAGCCGTCGCGCTCCGCCTTGGCCACGGCCGCGGCCGCGATGGTGCCGCCGGCGCCGCCGCGATTGTCGATGACGAACTGCTGGCCCCAGAGCTCGCTGAGTTTTTGAAAGAGGATGCGGCTCACGGTGTCGGCGCCGCCGGCGGGCGGATAGGGGATCACCACCTTGACCGGTCGTGCCGGATAGGCGGCTTGCGCCGAAGCGGTTGCAGCCGCGATGACGAACGGCAACGCGCCCGCCGAAGCCTTCAACACCTGCCGCCGCGTCAGCGCACGTCTATGGCGCACCGTTCCCTCCATCGCTCTTGCGAAACGCGATGCACGTCCGTTCATTCCCGCGCATAGCGTCGAAGACGCCCGCTTATGGCGGGAATCCAGGAAGAACTGGGTCCCCGCCTTCGCGGGGGACGAGCGGATGTTGGTGCCTCCTTCGCGACGTGCATAATCGCGTTGCGAAATTTGAAGTTACAATCAGCCGCTCGGCCCTTTTCCCATCATAGCCGCGGCGCCATATTTCGGCGATGGCGAAAACTCCCGACGATCCGAACGCGCCGCGAAGGCCCAAGCAGAAACCCGCGCGCGATCCGGCCAAGCATTCGAAGAAGGACCCGGCGCGGCCCACGCGCGCCAAGGCGGCGCGGCCGGAGCAGCCGCCGATGGAGCCTGCGCTCGCCGACTTGCTCAATCCCGGTATCGGCCAGGGAACCGCCGGACCGGGCTCGCAGACCGGACTGAAACCGCCGCCCGACAATTCCTTCGACCGCC
>VAZL01000165.1:0-569 GCA_005883445.1 Alphaproteobacteria bacterium
TCACGGGATCGCCGTGCCCGCCGATGTGCATGTAGAACGTCAGGGGGGTGGCGCGCAGCACGTGGTTGTGGACGGCGCTGATCTCGATGCCGTTCTCGATCAGCTTGGCCATCACCGGGTTGATTTCGGTCTCGAGCAGCACGAGGTCGCCCATGACCATTGCGCCGCCATGCATCGGCTTGAACGCGGTCCAGCCGCCGAGCGCCAAGGCTGGCTTGATGGTGACGCCGTCGAGCGTCACCGTGAGGTCGGTGCGCGGAAATCCATAGCGGTGGACGTCGCCGGATACGACGGCGGCGCTTCGTCCGATCGCTTCATCGACCTTCTTCCAGTCGATCTCCTGGGCGCTGGCGGCGCTGCCAATCGTCGCCATCGCGCAAATCGCTAGCACGTGAACAGCACGCATGATGACCTCCTCCTGGGTTGAGCTCACTGCCTTGTATCGCCCGCCGTCCCTCGACCAGTTGTCGTTTGAACGAATAGTCGCTCCACGTTGTTCCAGCGAATGACGTCCATGAACGTGTCGACGTAGCTCGCCGCCTTGGCGCCGAAGTCCATGTGGTAGGAGT
>VAZL01000165.1:587-4555 GCA_005883445.1 Alphaproteobacteria bacterium
TGACGAGCTTGCGGTCGCGCGGCGACCACGACAGCAGCACCCATCCGGAGCCGCCGCCGAGCGCTTTGCCCATCGCCCTGAACTCCGCTCGCCAACGCTCGAACGATCCGAAATCTTGCGCCAGCGCGTCGCGCAGCGCCGGACCAGGTTCGCTTTGGTCGCCGAGGCCGTCGAAGAACAGCTCGTGAAGGATCATCGAGTTCATCGCGATGAGCTGCTCGCGTTTGAGTCCGTTGATGAGAAAGCCAGCGGCCTTCGCGTAATCGAGCTCGGCAAGCTGTTCGTCGATCTGGTTGAGGCGTTTCACCGCCCCGCCGTAATTGTTCTCGTAGTGGCTGACGATCAGCCGCTCGGACATGCCTTTGATCTTGGCCGGGTCGCAGGACAGTGGCTTTATTCGATACGTCATCAACGCTCCTCCGACCATGGCAGGGCCCTGATTTCTAACTGATCGAACCGCGTGACGTTGTCTTCTGCCGTCCAAAGGCCGATACGGCCATCGGTCAAAAAAGTGCG
This sequence comes from Alphaproteobacteria bacterium, assembly GCA_005883445.1. Lineage (GTDB taxonomy): Bacteria > Pseudomonadota > Alphaproteobacteria > Rhizobiales > Xanthobacteraceae > VAZQ01. Next base: position 1,104 of record VAZL01000165.1, read on the forward strand.
GTCCCAAACCGTGAAGAGCCATTTATTGTCGAGTGAAACCGTGAATTGATCGCCTTGGGCGACGAGGCCAAGCTTGTGCCAATGATTGAGCGCGACCTCTGCCTCGGTTCCCCCGATCCGCTCCATCTTGCCAGCCAGGACGCGAAAGAGGTCGATACGTTCCTCCAGCGCACTCGCACTGACCACGTAGTAATTATCCGCGTTCACAAAACCGATCCTCGGTGGGATCCGTGTTGGACTGTTCGATTGCAACGCCGTGGATCGCCGTCACGTCACGAACCACGCTCCATTGTCCGGGTTGGCCCTGGCCCGTGATCCCGAAATCGAAGTCCTCGGGCGGCACGCCGATCCTGTTCCCCCCCAGGCCGACGCTCGCCTTGCCGTCGACGGCGAACGCCGGAGCCACCACGCATGCGGCGAGCATTGCGGCTGAAATCGCCCGAAGCGCTATCGCTCGGCCGCTCATGCGATCGCTCCCACGACATAAAGAACGATCCCCGCAATGCAGCACGCCGCGAGCGTTGGGATCATGCCGACCTTGAACCGAAAGATCGCGATCGCTGCCGCGACGGAGAGAGCGAGAGCCCACGGATCGACGGTGAGGAAATTCGGCGCGTCGAACGACAACGGGAATGCACGCACCGGCACGGTCTCGCGGAACACGCTGTGGATCGCGAACCAGATGGCGAGGTTCAAAACCACGCCGACCACCGCCGCGGTGATGGCGGAGAGCGCGGCGTTGAGCGCCTTGTTGCCGCGTAGTACCTCGACGAACGGCGCCCCGAGGAAGATCCAGAGAAAGCAGGGGGTGAACGTGACCCAGGTCGCGAGCAAGCCGCCGAGCGTTCCGGCCATCATCGGCGCGAGCGGACCGGGATCGCGGTACGCCGCCATGAAGCCCACGAATTGCAGCACCATGATCAGCGGCCCCGGAGTGGTCTCGGCCATTCCGAGACCGTCGAGCATCTCGCCCGGCTTGAGCCAGTGGTAATTTTCGACCGCCTGCTGCGCGACATAGGCGAGCACCGCATAGGCGCCGCCGAACGTCACCACCGCCATCTTGCTGAAGAACACGGCGATCTGGCTGAAGACGTTGGCGCTGCCGAGCGTGGCAAGGAGCGCGATGACCGGAACGAGCCAGAGTGCGAGCCAAATGGCCGAAACGGCCAACGCGCGCGCGACGGTGGGACGGGCGTGTTCTGGTATCTCCTCGCCGAGCATGGCGTCGACGACAGCCGGCCTGCCTGTGCCGCCCGGGCCATGCCCGTTGCTGGCTTGAAAAGCGGCAAGGCCGAGCACACCGCCGACGAAGCCGATGCAAGCTGCGCCGAAAACGATGATGGGGAACGGGACGTTGAAGAAAAATATGCCGATGAAGGCGAGCGCTGCGAGCCCAATCATGACGCGGTTCTTGAGCGCGCGTCTCCCAATCCGAAAGCCGGCCTCCAGTACGATCGCCAGAACGGCCGCTTTGAGCCCGAAGAACAGCGCGACGATGACCGGGACGTTGCCCCAGGCGGCGTAGACGTAGCTCAGCGCCATGATGGCGATGATGCCGGGAACGACAAACAGCCCGCCGGCGATGATGCCGCCGAGCGTGCGATGCATCAGCCAGCCGATATAGGTCGCAAGCTGTTGCGCCTCGGGGCCCGGCAGCAGCATGCAATAGTTGAGAGCGTGTAGAAACCGCTCTTCCGAAACCCAGCGCTTCTCCTCGACCAGAATGCGATGCATCACCGCGATCTGGCCGGCGGGGCCTCCGAAGCTCAGGCCCGCGACCCGGAGCCAGGTCCAGAACGCCTCGCGCAGCGATACTGTGTGGCCAAGCTCCGAACGGTCTTGTCCGACGACGGAGAGCTCAGCCACGGCGCGCCTGCTTGACGGCGGTAGCGGGCCAATTGTGCGTCTCCGCCTGCAGGCTGCGACACCAAGTATAGAGCGCGTCGTACATCACCATGCCGTGGCCGAGCATTTCGTGATCGTCCGGAAAGTTCGCGGATAGGCCCAACGAGATGGCGAATAGGCCGCCGCACTGCGGGGTCAGATCGTGGCGCGAGGTATCGGCGCCTCGCACGATTTCAGCGAGATGGTCGAGGGCCGGATCCTTGATGCCGTAGATGCGCACGATGGTATCGAAGGAGCAGCGCTCGCCTTCGTGGGCGAATTCGACGCCCTCGATGTCGTAGGGCGTTCCGCCCGTCGCTTTGGCGACGTCGAGAACCTCCTTGGTGGGGACGTAGATGAATTCCGCTTGCGGATCGATGAAGCGCCGGATCAGCCACGGACAGGCGATGCGGTCGATTTTCGGGCGCTCGCGCGTGACCCACTTGCCGGGCGTCGTGCCTATGGTTCGGTGCGTCGGCAGACCCTTTGCAGTCCAGCCGGCGATGCCGTCCTGGAGATAGACTGCATCGACGCCCGCCGCGCGGAGCGCCGTTGCCACGCTTTGGCTGACCTCGTGTCCGTGAACGCAGTGCACGACCACCTGGCGGCCGTTAGGCAAGTCTCTTCGCCACTGCTCCACCTTGTCCGGGTCACGATGGTAGGCCGAGACGATGAGCTCGCGCGCCGTCGCAAAATCGGCGGGGCGCCGAACGTCGACGACGGTCGGCGCCCCGGCAGTTCCGAGCCGACCATAAAGCTCGGCCGGCGAGATTGAAGAAAGAGTTTGCTCCATGACACCACCTCGATTGTCTCGACGACGTTGATGCGCAAATGTCGCTTCCTGTGCAGCCGCCACCAGTTCGCCTATCGATCTCCGCTACCGGCGCTTTTTCTTGAAATATTCGTAGAGGTCGTTGAAGACCTCGGTGCCGCGCGCAATGCGCTCCGAATCGTCCTTGGTCGCGATACTGATGCCTTCGATCAGCGTCCTGATGCCGGCGACTTCGGTGCGGCCGAACTTGCTGTCCTTGAGATCGATGTCATGGATGATTTCCGCGATGGCGCGCAGCGCCGGGTCCTTCAGCGCGCTCCGCTCCAGCAGCACTTCGAACGTGCATTTGTCGCCCTCGTGCGTGAACTCGGCCTCGAACATGTCGAAGCGCAGCTCGCCTTCGTTGGGGCGATAGCCCTTGCCGGACACGAATTTGAAGTGCGCCTCGGGGTCGATGAAACGCCGTATCAGCCAAGCGCTGGCGATGCGATCGACGTATACGCCTTGTCGCGTGACCCAGGTCCTGTTGCGCAGCGTCCCAAACGTGCTCGTCCCGGAATCGACCGTCGCTTTCTCCGTCACCGCCTCGCCCTCGTTCAATCGCGCCTCTAGATTTTTGATCACGCCTTCCGCGGTTTCGCGACCGATGGCGCCGAAGAAATCGACCGAAACCACCTCGGCGAGACGTTTGCGCAGGCGCGCCACCTGCACGCGAAACTCGGCGAGCGCCTCGGACTTTGCATTCGGGCGCAGCGATTTCGCCAATGCGCGCGCGTCCTTGGCCACCTCGGCGTAA
>VAZL01000166.1:0-2932 GCA_005883445.1 Alphaproteobacteria bacterium
CGAGCAATCGCCGCGTTTTTACATGGCCGTCAATCTCAAGGCGGCGGCGTTGCTCGGGGTTTCTTTGTCGGATGTGTTCGTCGCCCGCGCCAACGAGGTGATCGAATGAGGCGCCGCGAGTTCGTTGCGCTCATCAGCGGCGCGGCTGCGACTTATGCTTCTCGGCCGCTCGCGGCGCGCGCGCAGCAGCCTGTGATGCCCGTAATCGGGAAAGCGAATGGATGACCGACATGAGGTGTGTTGCGTGCGGCGCTGAGATGCACCTGATCGCGGTGGCGCCGGACAAGACCATGATGGTTCCTGGTTACGAGGAACACACGTTCGAGTGTTCGGGCTGCCACGATCATGTAAGACGGCTTGTGTTCATCCCGCGCGCGATCGGGCCGCTCACGAGCGAGCGAATGCGACTCCCTCGGGCTGGGCTCCAAATTCAGGACAACGGCGTGACGGCTGAAGACGCCTCGGCACGCGCTGTCCGAGCAGGGCCACCAATCAAAGCCATGTATGTCTTCGGGATGCTGATTGTGATTGCGTTAGCCGGCGCAATGATAACTTCGATCCAAGCTCCAAAAGGGCCAGTTGGAGATCAAGGACCACCGGGGCCCAAAGGTCCGCAAGGCGATGCAGGCCCGCCGGGCACGGCATCCGGCATTCGGATCGTCCGCTCGAACTGCGACGAGGCGACCTGCGCGGTGAAATGCGGTGAGAACGAGATGCTGTTAACCGCCTACTGCGGACCTAAACGAAACTCCGCCGTCACCCCAACCGAGCGCACCGCAGCTTGCAGCAGCCCGGTGCCAGCGAACAATCCTCTTGTTGCGGTGTGTGCGCAGATGGCGTCTCCACAGTAGTGACAAATTCACCGGCAGGCGGCTCGCATCGGCGGCGTCGCCACTACTCGCGCTTCGCGGCGGCGAATTTCACCACCTTGGCCCACTTGTCGGTGTCGCGTCGCCAGAGTTGGCCGAATTCCTCCGCGCTCACGGCGATCGGCCGTCCGCCCACCTCGGCGAGACGCGCCGCGATGCGCGCATCGGCAAGGCCGGCGTTGATCTCGCGATTGAGCGTGGCAACGATCGCCGCCGGCGTGCCGGCGGGAACGCCGATGCCGGTCCACCCGCTCACCTCGTAGCCTTGCACGGTCTCGCCCAATGTCGGCACGTCGGGCACCGCGGCCGATCGCGCCGGCCCGGTGACGGCGAGTGCGCGCAGTGCGCCCGAGCGGATATGCGGCAGCGAGTTCGGCAACGCGTCGATCCCTGCCTCCACGCGCCCACCGATGAGATCGGTCACCATCGGCGCGCCGCCGTGGTAGGGCACGTGTACCGTGTCGACGCCGGTCATGAGCTTGAACAGCTCCCATGCCAAGTGGCTGATGGTGCCGGTGCCGAACGAGGCCGTGTTGATCTTGCCGGGATTGGCTTTCGCGTGGGCGATGAACTCGGCGACGGTCTTGGCCGGCACCGACGGGTTCACCTCCATGACGAACGGCAAATCGACGAGGCCAGCAACCGGCTCGATGTCGCGCAGGAAGTTGAACGGCAGCGTCGGGTAGAACGTTGCGTTGATCGCGTTGGTGGTGGTCACGAACAGGAGCGTGTAGCCGTCGGGCGACGAGTTGACCGTGGTCTGGACCGCGAGATTGGTGCCGCCCCCCGGCTTGTTCTCGACGACCACGGACTGCCCGAGCCGCTCCGAGAGCCACGCCGCCATGATGCGCGCCACCAAGTCGGTCGACCCGCCCGCGGGAAAGCCGAGGATCAGGCGCACCGGCCGCGTGGGATAGCCCTGCGCGCTTGCGTCGCGCGCGAGAGTCGGGAGCGCGGCAGCACCCGCCGCCAGCTGCAGAAATTCGCGGCGCACAAGCATCATGGCGGCCCTCCTCGCAATCCGACGGCGCAGCTATGCCCGCGTGACAGCGGCGGAAGCGAGCGCCAGCAGACCGCCACCGCGGACGCGGACGCGCGGCTCAAGCGTACAACTTCGGTGCGTCTTTCGGAAGCACTCGGCCTGTCGGCGAAATGAGCTTGCGGCGTATCGCGACGCAAAGCGGCGGAAACCATGATTGTGCATAGGGGATTTCGTTAAGATTCCGTTTAGCTCTGCCGCCGATGATCCCGGCGTGATCCACGATTGCGTGGATCACACCGAGGATCCCCACTATGGACGACGAGGGGCAGAGGCCTCCCGGGACAATCGGGGCGCTGTGGGCGGCGCCTGAGAAAAAACTCGGCGCGGAGCCGAAGCAGCTGGACCTGTGGCCTGTGGCGCAGTCGGCCAACGCCGCCGCCGGCAGCGAGGAAGAGGGCGCAGCGTTTGTCGACGAGGGTGCGCCGACGCGCGCGTGCGATCAGAGATCGAGATTTCTGCCGATGATCGTTCCGCCGGCGGCGTCGGCACGCGATCACGACATGAGGGCGCCGCGCCGGGACGCGTTCGAAATGTCGGCCGCATTGACGGGCGCCCCGTGGCTGCATCCCGCGCTCGTCACCGGCGCGCTCGCGGTGGCGCTGGGCGTGGGATGGATCGCTGGGGCGAGTTCGTCGCGGTTCTTCGCCTCCGCGCCGGCCGCGACGCCCCTCCAGCAAGTGAGTGCCCCGAGTTGTGCGCGAGACGCCGGTCAGGAGATCGCCTGCGCCGCCAAAACGGATCGGCAGGCGATGGCGGGCGCAGCCGCGAAGGCTGCGGCTTCCGGCGCAAGCCCCATCAATCACTGGCACGAGCGCTCGCGCAGCCCCCGCCTCGCGAGCACCGCGGCCAACAAAGACCCATCGACAACCAACAGCATCGCGTTGGCAGCGGCGGCGACGCAGGAACGGACCAAGGTTTCTCCGAGACCCGCGATGCCGGAGACGCGGCCCACCACGATCGAGGGCTGGACGATCCGCGAGGTCGCGGGCGGGACGGTGGTGCTGGACGGGCCGAGCGGCGC
>VAZL01000166.1:3004-5033 GCA_005883445.1 Alphaproteobacteria bacterium
CTGATTTTCAACCGCGCCGAAACCTCGTTCAGCGCCGATCAGCGGGCCTCAAAGCCCAGCCCCCCACCTGGCCGCCAAATGCGTAAAACTGTGACGCGGATCACAGACGGCGCGCGGCTGCCCTCGTATATCCGTTCCCGGAAGATACATCCGCTTGGAAGAAGGGGGACATGTTATGACCTGGACTTCGGACCGCACGAGCGTCCTGCTCTATACGATCATCGGCATGCTGTTTGTGCTGTCGACGATCTACCTCCCGGCCTGAGGCGCCATCCCGCGCCTGCGAGGGATAGGCGCACAGGCCCGCCGCAGACTTGCCGGCGGACCCTTGGGAGAAGTGGCCGCTGACCGCCGCCGCTGGATGCACGTTTTCCGGGTGCCTCACCAGAATAGAATTTATGGTTGCAAGGTTGAACCAATCGGCCCGTCCCCGCGACTACAGGGATGGTAGCCCATGGGGTGGCGTTGGGGGGCATTCAATGCGTCTGAAGAGTTCAAGGGTTCGCGGGTCCTCGGCCTTGGCGGTCGTCGGAGGCTGCCTGGGGGTCTACGTGGTTCTTGCCACGGGCTTCCATTGGTTGGTCGAGCCGACGCTGGGAAAAAACCAGGGGGTGACCGCCTACGAGCCCTCGCCTGCACGGATCGTACCGGACGCGCGCCAAACGGTCGTGGCTCCCGCTCGCTCAGAACCGGCGTCGCGGGTCGCGTCGAAACCGTCCACCACCGTTCGGGCAGCGGGACCCGCGTCCAGCGAGGCGGTCCGCTCTGAAGCGCCCGCGCGCGCCGCGTCGCCACCACCGATGATGACCGTCGTCACGCCCGCGCGCGTCGCATCGCCACCACCGATGATGACGGTCGTCACGAAGCCGGCGGCGGAGCCCACGGAGACCGCCCGTGCAGAACCGCCGTCGCGGGTCGCATCGAAGCCCCCGATGATGACCATCGGCACGAAAGCAGCACCCGGGTCGACGGAGACCGCGCGCTCGGAGTCGCCATCGCCTGTCGCCTCCGAACAACCGACGTCAGGCACAATCGCGGCAGCGGAGTCCACGGACCCCGCCCCTGCGGCGGCGAAAAAGACCCACACCAAGCGCAAGACCGTTCGCCACGAGCGGCCCTCGCGAGAGTTCTTGAACCCGATGAACTTCTTTGCCTGGGGTTCCGCTAACGGCGCCCGCCGCGCGTTCTAGGCCCCTGCGAGACATGCATTAGTAAGATCCGCGCGTCCCCGCGAAAGCGGGGACGAGCCGATCTTTCCCGCTTGCGCGGGAATGAGCGGGGAGATGCAATTCCCTCTCCCCGCTTTTCACGGGGTCGACCGGACCCAGATTCTAGAATTGTACAGGACTGGATTCCCGCTTGCGCGGGAATAAGCGGAGGGTGTTGCAAGCTTTTACGTTCGTTGCGCCGTCCCCTCATGGGGCTTCTGCAAGTTCAACGTGAATGCAATGCGATTGCCGTGGAACGCTCGCTCGCGAAATCCGACCGAACGCGCGAGTCGCTCGACCGGCGAGCGAGGCTGGAAATGGGGATCGAAAATGAGCTCAGTCACAGACAGGATGCCTCCGGGCTTCAAGGCGTCAAAAATCTCGCCTAACGCCGCTTGCCGATCCGGAATCTCGCCCAGGACCGTCACCAGCACCGAGCGGTCGAACCGATTGCGGCCGAGTTTGCCTTCCCCCAGCCCGCCTTCGAGAAATCGAATATTGGCGAGGTTTGCGGCGGCTGCCTTTTCCCGCGCGCGCTCGAGCATCCCGGCTTGAATATCCATGGCCACGACTTCGCCTTGCGGCCCAACTTGCCTGGCGATCGGAATGGCAAGCCGGCCGGGACCACAGCCGGCATCCAACACGGCCATACCGGGCTCGAGCTCCAAACGCTCGACGATGACGGCTGCCCGATTGGTTTTCGTGAAGGGATTGTCCAGCTCCACCAGCCACCGCAGCCATACCGGACAGGGGACCGAGCGGCGGCGGGAACCAACGCGCCAGATGACGGCGACAAGACCGATGAGGCCGGCCAAGCCAAG
>VAZL01000167.1 GCA_005883445.1 Alphaproteobacteria bacterium
ACGAATCGCGCGTCGCGCGCAAGATCGACGCCCGCCTGCGTCTCCAACACGCGTATGGCCGCGAGCGACACCGCCATCAGTGCGGGCTGTGCGTTCTCCGTCAGCGTCAGCGTCTCGGCCGGCCCTTCCCAGATGATGCGGGTGAGCTTCTCGCCCAGTGCCGCATCGACCTCCTCGAACACCGCGCGTGCCGGCCCAAAGGCGTCGGCGAGCGCCTTGCCCATGCCGACCACCTGGCTGCCTTGGCCCGGAAATACGAAAGCGAACGACATTCCCTCCCCTTAATGAGGTCGGGCCCTAAGACACCGCGACATCCGCCCTGTCAAGCCGAGCGGTGGCTGCCGGTGCACCCTGTGCTGCCAGGGAGCAGCCTTGCCTTTTCGTCGGAACTCCGTATAACGCGCGCTTCCGCTCGATCCCGGCTGGGAACTGAACGGACGGCTGCTCGGCCGATGCCGGGCGGCAGGGCCGATGGTCCGGCGTCCCGTGTTCCCGCCTTCTGAGCATTCGAGCCTTTCCCGAAAAGGGCTCGAAGGGCTTTGCGCCGGGGGGAGCAGCGAACATGGGAAAGGCATCGGATGCCGCTCTACGAACACGTCTTCCTCACGCGCCAAGACGCCAGCGCGCAACAGGTCGAAGAACTGACCGCCCAGTTCAAGGCCATCATCGAGCAAATGGGGGGCAAGGTCGCCAAGACCGAGCAATGGGGCGTGAAGTCCCTCTCCTATCGTTTGCGTAAGAATCGCAAGGCACATTTCACCCTGTTCAATATCGAAGCGCCGTCGGCCGCCCTCAACGAGATCGAGCGGCAGCAGCGGCTCAGCGAGGATGTGTTGCGCTACCTCACGGTTCGCGTGCACGAGCACGAGGAAGGTCCCTCCGCGATGATGCGCAAGGTCGACCGCGACCGCGAGCGCGACGATCGCGGTTTCGGCTTTCGCGATCGTGACCGCGGCGGCTTCCGCGATCGCGATCGTGGCGAGCATCGTCGCGACCGCGAGCGCGACGGCCGTCCGCCGCGCGAAGGCTACGAGGAGTCCTTCTCCGGCCCGGCTACGGAGGAGTGACAGCCATGGCGCTTTCTCCAACGCAGACTCGTCGGCCATTCTTTCGCCGCCGCAAGACCTGTCCGTTTTCCGGCGCCAATGCGCCGAAGATCGACTACAAGGACGTGAGGCTCTTGCAGCGCTATGTCTCCGAGCGCGGCAAGATCGTGCCGAGTCGGATTACAGCGGTGTCCGCCAAGAAGCAGCGGGAGCTGGCGCGGGCCATCAAACGCGCCCGCTTTCTCGGACTGTTACCCTACGTGATCCGCTAGCAGACGACGGAGCACAGAGGACCGAGCGCCAGCGGACGAGCGAAGGGGGTACGAGAGGCCGACCTGGCCGCCGTGGGCGCTGCGTCGTCCGCCCTGCGATGGTTGGGACGGAACTCGATCCGTCTCTAACCGCTGATGAAGCGGGACAGCTGAAGATGATGCAAATCATACTGGTCGGACTGGGAGCCGGGGCGGCAGCAGCGCTGCTGTTCGCCTCGGTCGTGTCGGGATCGATCGCTGCGATCTTCCTGTTTTACCTCGCCCCGTTACCGATCCTGATCGCTGCGCTCGGCTGGAGTCACGTGGCCGGGCTGATTGCGGCGGCGTCTGCGACGGCGGCGATCATGGCCCTTTCCGGCACGTTCTTCATCGCCGTGCCCGTCATCGCGTTCGGAGCGTGGTGGCTAGGCTATTTGGCATTGCTCGCGCGACCGGCAACGAACGGCGGGGGCGCGCTCGAATGGTATCCGGCCGGCCGGCTCGTGCTGTGGGCGGCAGTGATCGGAACGCTCATCATCGTCGCCGCCGTTCCCAATTTCGGCACCGACCAACAGACCCTGCAGGCCGCCTTGCGCAAGACCTACGAACGTATTCTGCGCGACCAGTCGCTGATCGACCTGTTGGTGGTCGCCGTGCCGCCGGCCGCGGCCGTGTTCTCCACCATTATCAATGTGTTCAATCTCTGGCTCGCCGCGCGAGTCGTGAAGATCTCAGGCCGGCTCAAGCGGCCATGGCCGGATTTGGCGGCCTTGACGTTACCTGCATCGACCTCCGGATTTCTGGCCGCCGCCGTCGCCGGCTCGTTCCTGCCCGACCTCGTGGGCGTTCTCGCCGGCGCGTTTGCGGCCAGCCTGCTCATGGTCTTTGCAATGCTCGGCTTTGCCGTCCTGCATGCGATCACGCGCGGGATCGGTGGTCGCGCGCTCGTGCTCGCGGCGGTCTATGCCGCGGCGGTCGTGCTCGGCTGGCCGGTTCTGGCGATGTCCATCCTGGGGCTCGCCGAGGCTGCTTTCAATATCCGCGGTCGCGTCGCACGACGGCGCGGGCCGCCGAGTTTGCGGACCTGATGAATGCCGATGCTTAATAGATGGAGAGACAGTCATGGAAGTAATCCTGCTTGAGCGCGTCGCCAAGCTCGGCCAAATGGGCGACGTCGTACGCGTCAAGGACGGGTTCGCGCGCAACTATCTCTTGCCCCAGGGCAAAGCGCTGCGCGCGACCAAGGACAACCGCACGCGCTTTGAGAAGAGCTCGACGGCCAGAGCTTCACGGTGCTGCGCCAGGCGGCCGAGGGCGGCCAGCTTTATGGCTCGGTCTCCCCCCGCGACCTGGCCCTGCTGGTCACGGAAAAGGGTTTTGCTATCAACCGCGCTCAGGTCGCGCTGAACGCGCCGATCAAGACGATCGGATTGCACAAGGTACCGGTTTCGCTGCACCCCGAAGTCGAGGTGACAATCAACGTCAGCGTCGCGCGCAACGCAGACGAGGCTCAACGGCTCGCCCGCGGCGAGGACGTCACCGTCGTCCGCGAGGAAGGCGAGGAAGCCGCCGAGGCGGCCACAGCGGCGGCGGAGGCCTTCTTCGAGCCGGAGGTGGTCGAGGCGCGCCGAACGCATGAGGCCGCCGATGAGACCTCGCCAGCGGACTCGGAAACGGAGAAAAAATAGCGTCCTTGTGTTGACGCGGTTTGCGCGGCGCATGCGGCCAACGGGTGCCGATCTCGCGGAGGCAACCGCGTCGGCGCGAGACGCGCAGACAGGTTTCGCGATTGCCGCTTGTCTGAAACCGCGGGGGGCGAACCGGAGTCGCCGTCTCAGCGCTATTCCTCGAAGGCTTCGATGCCGCTCTGCCGCGGCGGTGCTGCCACGGCGGCTTGCGGCGGACCGGTCTCGGCAGCAGCGCCTGCCGGCGCGGCAGCAATCGGCAGATTGCCCGCCTCCACACTCTCGGAGGGAAGCCGAGGCCGGATCGCGCTGGTGGTGGCCGCGCCTGGCGACGGCTGACCCTGCTCGGGCGTCCGACGGCCGTTGCCTTGGTCGGCCGCCCCCGGCGAGGCCGCCTGGCCCGCGCCCAGCGTGGGGGGCCGCCGCTGTTGGACCGCCCGCGCATCGCTCCCGACCGAGGCCAGATAAGCGGCCATTGCCGCGGCTTCCCGGCCGCCGGTGGTATAATGTTCCCGCAGGAAAGCCGCGCTCGTTGGCCTAACTTCCCGCGGACTGCGGTGGCACGCGTTGCAGGTATCGGCGAAAATTTGCGCGGCCGACTTGCCGGCGTCGAGATTCGATTGGGCCTGCGCCGGCGCATCCGCCGCCACGGCGGCAGCGGCGATGACCCACGGCATGACTCGAGCAACCCTCGCCATGATCGATCCTCCATCACAGCCGACGCGGAGGCGACTTTTTGCTTCGAATTTTTGGCCAAAAGAGGATGCGACCTGTCTGCCCCCAGCTGGCCCGTATTTCATTCCTAACCTCTTGCAACTTAAGCCATTGCGGCAGCCAAGGGACTTTGTTTTAATTCTCCTGTCCGAGAGGAAGTGCCGGTTGCGATCGGGCGCGGCGCGATTTGCTCACACGACGAGCGCGGACGTCGATTGTGGCACGGCGGAGCTAGTCGACGGGGTGGGAGGCGGCCGATGGATCGGTTGCTTCGGGCGGCATTGGGAAGCTTGATCCGCGCAGGGAATCTCCGGGTCAGGACCGCGGCCGGCTCAAGCTTTACCTTCGGCGACGGGACCGGCACGCCGGCGGCGATCCGCTTCACCACGCGAGCAGCCGAGCGCGGCGTCCTCCTCGATCCCGCGTTGAGGTTTGGTGAAGCCTATATGGACGGCGGCATCGTCGTCGAAGAGGGCTCGATCTCCGATGTCCTTGCCATCGTGCTCGGTCAGCCCCGCGAGGGCGGACTGCCGGCGTGGGCGCGGTTGCGACGGCTCGTCCGCTACCTCCATCGCCGCGTCAAACAATTCAATCCGCGCCCGCGAGCGCGGCGCAACGCGGCGCATCACTACGATCTCGACGGCCAGCTTTACGCGCTGTTTCTTGATGCCGACCGGCAATACAGCTGCGCCTATTTCGAGACCGGCGAACAATCGCTCGATGACGCCCAGCTTGCGAAGAAGCGTCACCTTGCGGCGAAGCTTCTCGTCCCGCCGGATCGGCGCGTGCTCGACATCGGCTGCGGTTGGGGCGGGCTTGCACTCTATTTCGCCGAGCTTTGCGGCGCGCGCGTCACCGGCATCACGCTGTCGGAGCGGCAGCTTGCGCTTGCACGCGTGCGCGCGGCCGAGAAGGGACTCTCCGACAAGGCCGAGTTTCGCCTACAGGACTATCGCGATGTGCAGGAGAAATTCGATCGCATCGTCTCGGTCGGCATGTTCGAGCATGTTGGCGTCGGCTTTTACGATGCTTTCTTTCGCAAATGCCACGCTCTGCTCGACGACGACGGCGTGATGCTGCTGCATTCGATCGGACGATCGGAAGGTCCCAACATCACCAATCCTTGGATCGCGAAGTACATCTTTCCCGGCGGCTACATTCCAGCGCTGTCCGAGGTGCTGCCCGCGGTCGAGCGCGCGGGCCTGCTGGTCACCGACATTGAAATCCTGCGCCTGCACTATGCCGAGACGCTCAAGGCTTGGCGCGAACGCTTCCTCGCCCATCGCGAACAGGTCGAACGGCTCTACGACGCGCGCTTCACGCGCATGTGGGAGTTCTATCTGGCGGCGTCGGAGATGGCGTTTCGCGAGCAGGCAATGATGGTTTTCCAGCTGCAGTTGACCAAGCGGCAAGGAATCGTGCCGATGACCCGCGATTACATCGGCCGCGAGGAGGCGCGGTTGCGCGCGCTCGAAGGCGGCGGCCGGCCGCAATTGCGGCTGGCAGGGGAGTGATTCTGCCCTCGCCCATCATAGTTCAGCATCGTCAAGACTTCTGCTGCGAGCTATCAAAAAGCAATTTTCACCCGGTGATGAGCGGGGGAAATTCCAACGGACATTCCCTAGCGACTCATTGCGCGTGCTAGCTTGTGGTCCTTCCCTGTCGCCGTGCGTAGTTCCGCACCAGTTGAGTGGGTGCCGTGCCTCGATACTGTCACAAAATCAAAACACTGGAATGTCATGGCCGTCGAATCAATATCGCGCAAGCCAGCGGAACAGTCTGCGCCGCCCTACCGCGCCGCACCGCACAATATCGAGGCCGAGCAGGCCCTCCTGGGCGCGGTTTTGGTCAACAACGAGGCGCTCTATCGCGTCAGCGATTTTCTCGAGCCGCAGCATTTCTTCGAGCCAATTCATCAGCAGATCTACGACATCTCGCGCAGTCTCATTCGCACCGGCAAGCTGGCATCTCCGGTGACGTTGAAGACCTTCCTGCCCGCTGAGACCGACATCGCCGGATTGACGCTTGCCCAGTACCTCGCCCGGCTCGCCGCCGAGGCGACGACCATCATCAACGCGGTGGATTATGGCCGCACAGTCTACGATCTCGCGATCCGGCGCGAGCTGATCACTATCGGCGAGGACATGGTCAACGTCGCCTTCGAC
>VAZL01000168.1 GCA_005883445.1 Alphaproteobacteria bacterium
CCCACACCGGGCAGCCGAGCGGCTGCTCGCGGACTTACACATTGGAGATACCAAATGAACGATCCCGTCTTCCCCGGCTCGGCCGCACTGGATGTCGAAACTCGCAAGGCGCTCGCCTCTCAGGTCGAGGCGTGGGAAACGAACGAAGTCGCGAGGTTCGTCGCCCGCGCGCCCGAGCGGCAACCCGAGTTCCGCACGCTGGGCGGCTTCCCGCTCAAGCGCACCTACACCGCGCTCGATGTCGCCGACACGCCGCTCGAGGACATCGGGCTTCCCGGACAATATCCGTATACCCGCGGGCCGTACCCGACGATGTACCGCGGGCGGCTGTGGACGATGCGGCAGATCGCGGGCTTCGGCACGGCCGAGGATACCAACCAGCGCTTCAAGTACCTGATCGAGCAGGGCCAGACTGGGCTCTCGACCGACTTCGACATGCCGACGCTGATGGGCTACGACAGCGACCATCCGATGAGCGAAGGCGAAGTCGGTCGCGAGGGCGTAGCGATCGACACGCTGTCCGACATGGAGCACCTGTTCGACGGCATCGATCTCGAGAAGATCTCGGTATCGATGACGATCAACCCGAGCGCCTGGATACTGCTCGCGATGTACGTGGCGCTGGCACAGAAGCGCGGATACGACTTGAACAAGCTCTCCGGAACGATCCAGGCCGACATTCTCAAGGAGTACCAGGCGCAGAAGGAGTGGGCGTTCCCCATCGCCCCCTCGGTGCGCATCGTGCGCGACTGCATCACGTTCTGCGCCCGGAACATGAAGCGATACAATCCGATCAACATTTCCGGCTACCACATCTCGGAGGCGGGCAGCTCGCCGCTCGACGAGGTTGCATTCCCGATGTGCAACCTGATCACTTATGTCGAGGAAGTCACCAAGACCGGAATGAACGTCGACGAGTTCGCTCCGCGGCTCGCATTCTTCTTTGTCTGCCAGTCCGACTTCTTCGAGGAGATCGCCAAGTTCCGTGCGGTACGGCGTGTGTATGCCAAGATCATGCGCGAGCGCTTCGGCGCGAAGAACCCCGAGTCGATGCGCTTGAGGTTCCATTGCCAGACGGCGGCGGCGTCGCTCACCAAGCCGCAGTATCACATCAACGTTGTGCGCACCGGACTGCAAGCGCTCGCCGCCGAGGCGATGAAGATCGCGCTGCGCACCCAGCAGATCATCGCCGACGAATCGGGCGTGCCCGGAGTCGTCGATCCCCTCGGCGGCTCCTATTTCGTCGAGAACCTCACCACGCAATACGAGCGCGGAATCTTCAAGGTGATCGATGAGGTCGAGCAGCGAGGTGGGACGATCAAGATGATCGAGGAGGGATGGTTCCAGCGCAGGATCGCCGACTTTGCCTATGACACCGCGTTGAAGAAAGCCAGCGGCGGCAAGCCGGTGATCGGCGTCAACAAATACGTCGATGCCGAGGAGAAATTCGACATCGAGCTGCACCCGCATGATCCGACGACGGCCGAGCGCCAGATCGCGCGCCTGAACCGCGTAAGACGCGAGCGCGACAGCGCCAAGATGGCGACGCTGCTCGACAAGCTCGTCGCGGTCGCGCAGAACGAGCGCGAAAACATCATGCCGGTGACGATCGAGCTGGTCGCCGCCGGCGCCTCGATGGGCGACATCGTCGAGAAACTCAAGGGACTTTGGGGTACCTATCGCGAAAGGCCGGTATTCTGAGGCAGCCCGCGGATCGACGTCGCCGCTGGCGATGAACGCCATTTCCCTCTCCGCGAATTCCGCCGCGGCTCTGATTGCCCGGTTCCTCAAGGCGCGCGGCGTCGATCGCGTGTTCGGCCTCTGCGGAGGGCACATCATGCCGATCTGGATGTGCATCGACGCGGAGGGCATCGCAATCGTCGACGTCCGCGACGAGCGCGCCGCCGTCTACATGGCGCACGCCTACGGCGAGTTGACCGGCGGGCTCGGGGTCGCGCTGGTGACCGCCGGCCCAGGCGTGACGAACGCTATGACAGGGATCGCCAACGCCTATGTCGCGCGGGCGCCGGTGCTCGTCCTCTCCGGCGTGCCGCCGCGCCCGCAGGAGAATCGCGGCGCACTGCAGGATCTTGTGCACACCGACATGGTGCGGCCGATCACGCGCTACGCGCGAACGGTGCGCGAGCCGTCGCTGGTGTTGCAGGAGCTCGACGAGGCGGTGGCGCGGGCGTTTGGTGCGGGCGGCGAGCCGGGACCGGTGTATCTCGACTTTCCGACCGACACGCTGCGCGCCGAAGTGCCGCGCGCATTGCAGCGCGAAGAGCACCTGCGGCCGAAGCCGCGGCCGGCTATTCCGCCGGAACCGGCCGCGCTGCGTGCGGCGGCCGAGCTGCTGGCATCGGCGCGACGACCGCTGGTGATCAGCGGCCGCGGTGCGCGCGGTGCAGCGAAATCGCTTTTGCGCCTGCTCGACTGGCTTGGCGCGCCGTATCTCGATACGGGCGAGAGCCGCGGCCTCGTGCCCGACACCCATCCCGCGGGAGTCGCCGCGATGCGGGGAACGGTGATGGGCGAAGCCGACGTCGTGCTCACCGTCGGCCGCCGCCTGGACTTCCAGCTCGCCTATGGGTCGCCGGCGGTCTTCGGGGAGGCTCGCTTCGTGCGCATCGCTGACGTCGCGTCGGAATTGCGCGACAATCGTCGCGGCGAAGTCGAGCTGTTCGCGAGCTGCGCTGCCGCGCTGGAAGGGATCGTCGACGTCGCCGGCGGCCGCGCGCCGGCGATCGATCGCGAGTGGGCACGCGCCTTGCGAGCGCGGCACGAGGAGCGGGCGCGGAAGCTTCGCGCGGCGATGCGCGACGCGCCTTGCGGCCGCGACGGGCGCATGCATCCGAATCGCCTGCTCGCCTGTCTGCAGGATCGGATCGGAAACGACGCGGTGGTCATGGCCGACGGCGGTGATGTCCTCAGCTTCGCCCGGGTCGGCCTGGCAGTGGCGACTTGGCTCGACCCCGGTCCACTCGGTTGCATCGGCGTCGGCACGGCCTTCGGCATAGCGGCGAGCTTCGCGTGCCCCGATCGGCCCGTCGTGGTGGTGACCGGCGACGGGGCGTTCGGGTTCAACGCGATGGAAATCGACACCGCGGTCCGCCACCGGGCGCCGGTGCTCATCGTCGTCGCCAACAACGGGGCGTGGCAGATCGAGGTGCACGACCAACAGCAGACGCACGGCAAGGTCGTCGGAACGCGGCTTTCTTTCGCCGACCACGCGGCGATGGCGCGCGCTTTCGGTATGCATGCCCAGCGCGTCGAGCGCGCCGAGGATCTGCCGGAGGCGATTGATCGTGCGCTCGCGCATCGTCCCGCGTTGCTCGATGTCGTCGTTACGCCAGAGGCGGTCTCCTCCGACGCCAGGACCGGGCTTGCCTGGGTGCCGGATCTGCAGCCGCTCGCGGCGTGGGACGAGGCGGAGCGGAAATGGCGCGAAGGCTGATTGCGCGTCGCTGCGCTGCGGCGCGCGTCCCCGCGCGGCACACGACGAGCGCTGCGCCATGCTGATCGCCTATCGCGAATTCACGCCCGTGCTTGCCGCGCCGTTCGATCTGGCGCCTACTGCCGCGGTCATCGGGCGCACGAAGGCGGGGCCACGGCTCACCCTGCGCGCGTACGCGACGGTGCGTGCGGACGGCGAGTCGATCCGGATCGGCGCCAACGCATGTTTCGGCGCGCGGGCGACGGTACATATCGCCGACAGCGAGCTCGGTGCGGTGGTCGGTGACGACCTCACGGTCGGCCGCTACGGCATCGTCCATGCGTGCACCGTGGGCGACGGCGTGGTCGTCGCGGATGCCGCGGCGGTGATGGATGCCGCGGTCATCGGCCCGCACGCGCTCATCGCGCCCGCTGCCATCGTGCCTCCGCGCAAGGCTCTTACCGGCGGCTTCGTGTACGAGGGTAACCCTGCGAAAGCGACGCGCGCGATCGCTGGCGATGAGCTCGCAGCGGCGGCGGCCGCGCTGCGCCGTGGCGAGCCGGTGCCCGGTTTTGCGCCGGTCGCGTTGCCGCCGCTCGACGCTGCGTCATCATTGGTGCCGCCGGACCGTGGCGCAGGTCCGCTGTATTCGCGTGCCGGCCGCGCGCCGCGGATCGGTCGCGCGTACGTGGCGCCGACATCCGCACTCGTCGGTGACGTGACGCTCGCCGATGACGCCGGCGTCTATTTCGGTTGCGTGCTCGATGCCGGCGATGCACGCATCGTGCTGGGCGCATGCAGCAATATTCAGGACAACTCGCTGCTTCTCACCGATAGCGTCCGCGGCGACCTCGTCATCGGCGAGCGCGTCACCTTCGGACACAATGTGCGGATGAGCTCGGGTGAGATCGGCGACGACGCGCTCGTCGGCATGATGGCGATCGTCGGCGAGCATGTAGTCGTCGAGCGCGGCGGCTGCATCGCTGCCGGCGCATGGGTCGAGCCGGGGACGGTCGTCCGGGCGGGTTGGATCTGGGCCGGCCGCCCGCTATGGCCGCGCCTATCTCGCGGCGGCGGGCTGACGGCGACGTGGTGCTAGCGCCGGGGCCTTTTCCGTCACGTCAGGCAGCCAGACCTGTACGTTCGTCGCCGCATTGCTGAGATGCGAGCGGGCCAGGGCGGAGGCGCCGTCGGCGTTTCCTTCCGCGATCGCGCGCAAGATCTGCGCGTGTTCGGTCCAGATCGCCTTGCGGTACTCACGGTGCTGCAGCACTTCGCGCATCGCGCGCCGCAGATGGTTCCACAGCTGACCCATCGTTTCGACGTAGAGTCGGTTCCCCGATAGCCCATAGATGAACATGTGAAAATCCATGTCGGCTGCAATCAACTGCGCGATCGAGCCTTCACGCACCGCGCGCTGACCAGCAGCGATCAGCCGCTCGCCTTGCTCGATTTCGGGCTGAGTCGCGCGCCGCGCCGCCAACACTGCCGCGAGCGGGTCGATACCCAGCCGCAACTCGTAGACCCACCGTAGGAAATCGCGAT
>VAZL01000169.1 GCA_005883445.1 Alphaproteobacteria bacterium
GGCGGTCGCGTCCGCGAGCTGGGCGGCGAGCTCATAGAGATGGATATCCTCGGGATGAACGAGGGCGTCGACCTCGCCGAAGCTCAATAGCGTATCTCGCGGCTTGAGGCCTAAAATCGCGAACATGGAATGCGACCAGAACACGCGTCCACGGGCGAGGTCCCAGTCCCACAATCCGCAGCGCCCGCGGTTGAGCGCCGTATCGATGCGCGAGCGCACCGTCTCATAGATCGTGTCGGCTTCCCGCGCGCGGGTTGCCTGCCAATGGAAGGCGAAGCCGAGGATCAGTACGACGAATCCGGTGGTGGCCGAGAGCGTGACCGTCAACGCCGTGTCCGACGCCCACGCCGCCAGCGCCTCGGCCCGCCCATGTATGATCGCAAGCTCGCCGTGCGACCCATGAAGGCTGCGCACCGTTCCAAAGGCTGGGCTACCGTCGGCGAGCGGAATTTCCAAAACGCCGGCGGCCGCGCCAAAGGTGGTTAGCGGCTGCGCGGGGCCGAGCACGTCGATCAGCCGGCGTCCGACCATCCCGGCCTCGAGCGGCGCGGTTGCGCTGATCGTGCCGTCGGCGTTGGTGACGACCTCATGGCGGATGCCGGCGACGATGACGCCCTCGCCGTTGGCGATAAGCACTTGGCGGCCGGGCGCGCGCGCCCAGCTCGGCATCACGCGTTCGAGCTCGGTCTGCAGCCGACGCTCGGAGCCGGCCTTCGGCTGCTCCAGCCGTTCGAGCCGATCAACGAGGAAATCGGCACTGCCTTCGATCTGCTTGACGATGTCGCTGATCGCCTGGCGACGATGGTCCAGCACCTGCACGATCGCGCCGACGCAGATCGTGAGAAGAAACGCGATGATCAGCGCCGGGACGGCTCGTCGCAACGCCGGCTCGGCGGTGAGCAGCCGCCGATAAGCGGGTTTGGCGATCGACTGAGCTAGTCCCTTGATTGAATCAGAATTTACGGACGCGCTCGCGACCTCGGCGCGCGCCATGCCTCGCCTCCGTTCGGGTCCCCATCACCTTCATCGGAAGGATGTGCCGCATCTCTCCGAATCACTTTTGATTGGAATCGAAAGATGGCGATTTGTCGAGGGGTCCGTTAACGAATCTGCAAGATTGATGAATCGGTGCTTTGTGCTTGATGGCAAAGGCCTTTCGGCCCGCAACCCGCGCCATTTGCGTTCTTGTTTCGTGCCCCGAGGCGCCCGCGCGTCAGTCTTTGGCCAGCGCGCGTTGCGCGATGTCGCTCACGTCGGGTGAAAGCGAAGGCGCCGCTGCTACCCGCCGGAGGGCGGCTTCCGCCCGCGCGCGCCGTCCCGGCTCGAGCACGCGCCAACTCTTGAGCGCCGACAAGAGGCGCGCCGCGACCTGCGGATTCTTGGGGTCGAGCGCCAGCACCGTGTCCACGATGAAATCGTAGCCGGCGCCGTCGGCGCGGTTGAACTCCTTGTGATTCGCAAGTGCAAACGCGTGGATCAAGGCGCGTACACGATTGGGATTGGCAAACGAGAAGGCGGGATGCTTGGTGAGCGCCTTGACCCGATCGAGCGTCGCCGGCTCCGGAATAGTGGCCTGCAGCGTCAGCCACTTGTCGACGATCAGCGCGTCGTCGGCGTAACGGGCGTAAAAATCGTCGAGCGCGGCTGCGCGCTCGGGCACGTCGGACAGCGACAACGTCGAGAGCGCCGCCATGCGATCGGTCATGTTGTTGGCCGCCTGATACTGCCGCGCGGCGAGCAAAATGGCGTCTGCCCGTTGGGTTGCCGCCAGAAGGTCGAGACAAGTATTGCGCAGCGTGCGTCGTCCGGCGCTGACGGCATCGGGCGCATAAGGCCCGCTGTCGGAGAGCCGGCGATAGTGATGCAGGAGAGTTTCGGCGAGGTGTTCGCCGACCGCCGCCTGCAAACCGCGCCGCGCCGCGAAAACCGCATCGGGATCGACATCGCGAGCGATCTCGCGCGCGATATCGGCCTCGCCGGGAAGCGTCAGCGCAAGCGCGACAAAGGCAGGTTCGAGCGTCCCATCGGCGAGAACCGCGCCCAGCGCAGCGAGGAGGCCCGGGTCTTGCCGCGCCGCGCTGTTCGCGCGCATAGCGGCAGTATTGTCGACGAGCAATCGAGTGGCGAGCGTCTGCAGCGCTTGCCAGCGATTGAACGGATCGGCATCGTGCGCGGCGAGGAAGCGCAGATCATCAACGCAAAGGTTGGCGCTGAGCTTGATCGGCGCGGAAAATCCGCGATTGAGGGAGAGGGCCGGCGGTTCGCCGACGTCGGCGAACACGAAGGTGTCGGCGGGCTCTGTCAAAATCAGCACGCCGTGCTCGATTGCGCGCCCGGCACCGAGCTTGAGCGGCAGGTCGCGCCCGTCGCGTCCGACCAGACCGACGGCGAGCGGAACGACCATCGGCTCCTTGCTCGGCTGGCCGGGCGTTGCAGGCACGCTCTGCGCCAGGTCGAGGCGGTAGGTCTTCGCGCGCGCATCGTAGCGGCCGGTGGCGACGACCTCGGGCGTGCCGGCCTGAGAGTACCAGAGCATGAATTGCGTGAGGTCCGCGCCCGATACATCGGCGAAGCATTGCACGAATTGTTCGATGGTCGCCGCCTCGCCGTCGTGGCGGGCGAAATAGAGGTTCATGCCTTTGCGGAAATTCTCCGGGCCGAGCAGGTGGGTCAGCATGCGCACGACCTCGGCCCCCTTCTCGTAGACCGTCGCGGTATAGAAGTTGTTGATCTCACGGTAGACGGTGGGTCGCACCGGATGCGCGAGCGGACCGGCATCCTCGATGAATTGGTGCGCGCGCAGGCCGCGCACGTCGCTGATGCGCTCGACCGCGCGCGAGCGCTGATCGGCTGAAAACTCCTGATCGCGAAAAACCGTGAGTCCTTCCTTGAGGCAGAGCTGGAACCAATCGCGGCAGGTGATGCGGTTGCCGGTCCAATTGTGGAAATATTCGTGGGCGATGATCGCCTCGATCCGCTCGAAGTCGGTGTCGGTCGCGGTCTCCGGCGAGGCGAGCACGTATTTGTCGTTGAAGACGTTGAGGCCTTTGTTCTCCATCGCGCCCATGTTGAAATCCGAGACCGCGACGATCATGAAAATATCGAGATCGTATTCGCGGCCGAACGCGGTCTCGTCCCAGCGCATGGCGCGCTTGAGCGAGTCCATGGCATAGGCGCAGCGGGGCTCCTTGCCGGGCTCAACATAGATCCGCAGCGTTACCGCGCGGCCCGACATGGTGTGGAAGTGGTCCTCGACGCAGGCAACCTTCCCGCCCACCA
>VAZL01000170.1 GCA_005883445.1 Alphaproteobacteria bacterium
CTGAAATGTATGCCTGCTTCCGACATTCGGCCACCGGCCCTGAATGTGGACTGAGGTCGTCGTAAGGCGAGCTGATCGCAGTCAGACTCCAGCAGAGGGCATGGTAGGTAGAGCGCGCTTCGCCGAGCTCAGGCTGACCAACGTCCGCGAGACCATCGTGCTGCCGCTGACGCTGGAAGCGCACGCTCCGTTTTAACTGTCCATCAACCATACCGCGCGTACCTTCGTCTCGGCCTGGTGACTAGCCACGGGCACCGGCAGCAACAAGGGAGCCCACTCGTTCGGGTGGTGACCGGCCGGATGCTCGAACAGCTGACCTACGCGCAGATCGGCGAGCGCCTCAATGTCTCGTCCGAGGGGGCGCGCGCCATCGTCAAGCGCAACCGCCTGCCGCGCTCGCACGGCAACGATGGCCGAACCTTGGTTGCGATCGACCTCGACGAGCTGCGGCACAAACCCATGCCCGCACGGCCACCACGCGGCCAGCCAATGACCGATGTGGTTGCCGCACTAAGGATCGAGCAGCTCGAAGCCGAGCTTGCCGCTGAACAACAGCGTTCGGCCGGGCACCGGGCGGACTACGAGCGCGAGCGGGAGCGCGCCGACCTGCTCGTCCGCGCCCAGGAGATCTTAGACATCCAACTCAAGAACCTCCGGTTGCTCCTGCAAGCTGAGCGGCCCGTCGCCGCTCCCGTGACACTGCGCGAGTGGTGGCGCCGGATGCGCAGGACCGGCTGATGAGTTGCATGAAATCGCAAAAAATGCGCCTCCCTCGTGCAGCGGATCTTGTCGCCCGGCGTCGCCGGTAACGGACTACTTTCTGCGATACTCTCCCTCGATAGAATCGATTTGGGAATATGCCAGAATGGCTCGATAAGCTTGGACAGGAGTGGCCGGTGATCACGGCCGCTCCAATTTCCCTTAGCATAGCCGTAGTCGCCATCATCGTGATTGTCTGGGCAATTATTCATTGGTTCTACCGCTGGCTTTTATCGAGCAAAAATATTCAGATAGAAATGTTGCGGGCCCGGCTTGCGGACTACCGCAATGTCCTAGAAGGCGCGTCACCAAGTGAGGCTGTATACAAAATAACTCAGCTGAAAGCGCAGTTGGAGGCGATAAAAGGAGTGCCACGTGACGAGAATGCAGTCTATCAGAAAGGAAAACGTATCGGGGAAGTGGCGGGCGTTCGCATCGACGCATCCAGCAAGTCATTAGTCTTCGATCGTCTGACTCTCGGTGCCAACCTCGATCAGACAAGCAATATTGAGTTTCGAAATTTGGTATTGGCGTTCGCCGGAATAGGTGCGTTTAGTCAGACCCGTCAAGGGCGCACCTTACTCAACGCTCAATTTTCTATCCTCGGTAATCAAACAAATTGACTAGGTTGAGCTCCGATCCACCCCAACGTATGTTGCTGCCGCCGCTCCGCCGGTGACCTTGACGAACGCGCCTCGCCTCACTCATTCATCTCGTCGGCGCGGCCCCAGGAGCGTGAGGGATCAGCCGTGTACCGGTTTTGCGCACCATCGACATGGAGCGCGCCCGGCGGCCATATGTCTTGCGCCGGGCGAATAGCATCACATGTGGTTTCAGTGATGAGCCGAAACGCTCTAGACGCCGCACCGGCCAGGTCTCGCAGTGCAGCCGGAGCGAAGCGGAGAACTGAGGATAAGACCATGATTGTTCTGCGACTTGTCTGTGCACTTGCGGCCGCAGGTGCCGTCATCACGGCGGCCGAAGCACAAGGGGACCTCCGGCGCTCGCCTTGGCCGGCAGGCGATGAAATCGGGATGGCAAACACACTTGGGCCCAGCACATGGCAACGCTGCGCAACTTATCTCGCCGATGCCAAGGCGAAATCCTACGAGCTCTCACATTTGCGCTCAAACACAATGCCACAATCACCATTCGGTGTGCCGCTGCGCGAAAGGTATCGGCCGACAGTTGGCATCGCCGGAACGAGACACGCCTTCAACGGCGAGGAGACCGTGAGCGGAGAGCCCGGGGCGCAGGGCACACAGATGGATGCAATTGGCCATTTTGCCGTACTGCCACAGCCATGGGACGGAAAGAGCGAATTCCCGGCCGACACGGCACAATATTATGGCGGCTACAAGCAAGCCGACGTGAAGCCGACACCTGATTCTCCGCTGCAAAAGCTTGGCATCGAGAAGGTGCCGCCGATTGTCACGAGTGCAGTGCTGCTCGACGCCAAGAGTTATCTCGGCGGTGGAAACGCCATGCAGCCGGGTCAAGTCGTTACCGCGACAGACATCGAGGCCATGCTCAAAATGGAAGGACTGGAGAGGCGCGGCCTGATGCCCGGCGACGTGCTCTACATCTACACCGGCTGGGGCGATAATTGGAAAGACCCTGATACGGAGAAATTCTACTACACCAAGGGTCCGGGGCTCTCTTATGATGCTGCCCAATATCTCGCTGAAAAGCAGATTGTACTCCTCGCGCTCGATAATCCGTTCACCGATCCGGTGGCCGAGGGTTTCCTTCAGGGTCAAGCGGCGCCCCCGCCAGGCGCGCCGGAGGGCCTGCCGTTTGCGATCCACCACACGAACCTTACGCAATCAGGTATCTACCAGATCCAGAACGCGAACCTCGGAGCGCTCGCCAAGGATAAGGTGTGGTTGTCGTGCACCATCATCTTGCCGCTGCGCGCGCAGGGTGATGCCGGTTCGCCGGTGCGGCCGGTTGCGATTGGCGCGCCTTCACAATAGCCCCGGATGGCTCCACGTCGGGCGGATCGGTCTGTTATGAAAGAACTCGTATTCGTTTGCCGTCACGCCCCACCCAAAATTGTGGGG
>VAZL01000171.1 GCA_005883445.1 Alphaproteobacteria bacterium
CTTCATCGTCGGGTAGCCTCTCGCGCTCTCAATTTTAGAATTCCACGAGCAAGGTCCAATCGATCGAACCGAGTGACCGTAAGCTGCCGGTGAATTTGACGGAGATCAACGGATTCCCGCCAGCAGGGCAATTCACACGCAATTTTGTTGATCTCGGCCCCTCCTTTGAGACGCGGCCGACGTAAGGTCTTGCACCATTTTTGCGCCCGCACGCGGCCGGTCGCTGCAATTTAAGTGTCATCTGCCTCAACCCATGGCGCATTGCGTAAGCCCAATTTCGCTTTCCCGAATGGTGGGTTAAGCTGTCGAGCATGAGACAAGCGATCCGGGCCGCGATCAGGGGTCTTGGCGCAGGAACCGCAGGGAAGGCGACCATGGCACGGCAAGTCAACACTATCGCTAGGCTCTTCGCGCCACTCATCGTCGGCGTCGGATTGATCGGCTCAGCCCACGCGCAAGACTGTCCGCGCGGCGATCTCGACAAGGCCTATTGCGATCGCAACGGCGATCTCGTCGCCGATGCGCCGACCGAAGGACCCGGCTGTTTACGCCAAGGCATGGGATGGCTTCGTCAAGTACATGGAACAGACGACCGGAAAAAAGGTCGTGTTCTTCCCGGTCCAGTCGAACGCCGCCGAGATCGAGGCGATGCGCTCGGGCCGGCTGCATGTCGCGGGATTCAACACCGGCTCCAATCCGATCGCGGTCAACTGCGCGGGCTTCGTGCCGTTCGCCATCATGGGCACGAAGGACGGCCAGTTCGGCTACGAGATGGAACTCATCGTGCCGGCCGACAGCCCGATCAAGACGCCGGCCGACCTCAAGGGTAAGAAGGTGGCATTCACCTCGCCGACCTCGAACTCGGGATTCAAGGCGCCGTCGGCGATCTTGAAGGCAGACTTCGACCTCGAGGCCAACCGGGATTTCACCCCGGTGTTCTCCGGCAAACACGACAACTCCGTGATCGGCGTCGCCAACAAGGACTATGACGCCGCCGCCATTGCCAACGAGGTTATGTTCCGCATGTTCGATCGCAAGGTTGTCGATCGCGCCAAGATCAGGTCGATTTACAAATCCGAGACTTTCCCGACCACTGGCTACGGCTACGCCCACAATCTCGATCCGGCGCTGGTGGAGAAAATCAAGCAGGCGTTCTTCACCTTCCCGTGGGAGGGCTCCGCGCTGAAGGCCGAGTTCAAGAACGAGGACCGCTTCATCCCGATCACCTATCGGAAGGACTGGAGCGTGATCCGCAAGATCGACGCGGCGAGCGGCGTCAAATACACCTGCAAGTAAGCCATCGGCCGAAAGTCGGGGCACAGCGAATGCTTCGGATCAAGGGGCTGACGAAGCGCTACCGCACCGGCGACCTGGCGCTCAAGGGCATCGACCTTGACGTGCCAGACGGCGAGGTGATGGCGCTGATCGGTCCGTCGGGCGCGGGCAAGTCGACAGTCATCCGCTGCATCAACCGCCTGTTGAGCCGACCGCCGGGACGGTCACGCTCAACGACACCGAGATCACGACGCTCGGCGGCGCCGAATTGCGCCGCGCGCGCCGGCGCATGGGGATGATCTTCCAGGAATACGCGCTGGTCGAGCGGCTCACGGTGATGGAGAACGTGCTCAGCGGACGGCTGGGCTATGTCGGCTTCTGGCAAAGCTGGCTGCGGAAATTTCCGCAAGGCGACGTCGACGAAGCATTCCGGCTGCTCGCCCGCGTCGGTCTCGATCACATGGCCGACAAGCGCGCCGACGAACTGTCCGGCGGTCAGCGGCAGCGAGTCGGCATCTGCCGCGCGCTGATCCAAAACCCCGACTTGCTTTTGGTCGACGAGCCGACCGCCTCGCTCGATCCGAAGACGTCGCGGCAGATCATGCGGCTGATCAAGGAGCTGTGCGCGGAGCGCAAGCTCTCGGCCATCATCAACATTCACGATGTGATGCTGGCGCAGATGTTCGCCGAGCGGATCGTCGGTTTGCAACTTGGCGAGATCGTCTATGACGGTCCGCCGACGGACCTCACACCGGAGGTCCTGACCAAAATTTATGGCGAGGAGGACTGGTCGGCCACAATCCGCAAGGTCGATGAGGACGCCGAAGAAATGGAGGGCACCAGCAACGTGATATCGCTGGAAAGCCGCCAGCCGCACCGCGACCGCATGGCCGGGTTGACATGAGCGTCGTCGCGATCGCGCCTCGTCGCTGGAAGAAACCGCCGCTGATCAAGCGCGCGTGGCTGCGCTGGATGATCGGCCTCGGCGCCGCCGTCTACCTGACGCTGGCGTTGGGCACCACCGAGGTGAATTGGGCCCGCGTCTGGGAGGGCCTGCCGCGCGGCGCACGGTTCTTCGCCGCGTTCTTTCCGCCCGACTTCGCCAGCCGTTGGAGCGAAATCGCCGAGGGCATTCTTGAAAGCCTCTGGATGACGGTGGTCTCCACGGTGATCGGCATCGCGATCTCGATCCCGGTGGGCATCGGCGCTGCAAAAAACATCGCCCCGACGCCGGTCTATTATTTCTGCCGCGGAATCCTGGCGGTGTCGCGAAGCTTCCAGGAGATCATCCTGGCGATCTTCTTCGTCAAGCTGTTTGGCTTCGGCCCGTTCGCCGGCCTCGTCACGTTGTCGTTCGCCACCATCGGCTTCTACGGCAAGCTCCTTGCCGAAGACATCGAGGACATGGACCCATCCCAGGCAGAAGCCGTCCGTGCCACCGGCGCCGGCTGGCTGCAATGGCTCAATTACGGCGTCCAACCGCAGGTGATGCCGCGCATGATCGGGCTCGGCCTCTACCGTTTCGACATCAACTTCCGCGAATCCGCGGTGGTCGGCATCGTTGGCGGCGGCGGCATCGGCGCGACGCTGAACACTGCGTTCGACCGCTACGAATTCGATTCCGCCGCAGCTATCCTGATGGTCATCATCGGCATCGTGATGCTGGCGGAATATTCGTCCAGCTACCTTCGCCGCTGGGTGCAATGATGGCGATCGAGCTTCGGCATGGAATGAAGGTCTGGCATCGCCGAGAGCGCAGCGCGCAGTTCGCGACGTGGGCGGCGTGGCTCGTGGGTGCAGCGATCTTCATCTATTGCTGGGAATTGATCTCCGACAAGACAATCTGGGCCTTCGTCGCCGACGCGCCGGCGCAGGCGGCCGATCTCGCCGTGCGCATGGTACCGCCAGATTGGGGCTTCATCCACGCATTGTGGCGGCCGATGTGGAACACCATCAACATCGCGACGCTGGGCACCGCGATGGGGACCATCCTGGCGGTGCCGGTGGCCTATTGTGCGGCGCGCAACACCACGCCGAGCGTGGCGTTTATCCGGCCAGCGGCGCTGTTCATCATCGTGTCGTCGCGCTCGATCAACTCGCTGATCTGGGCGTTGATGCTGGTCACAATCACTGGGCCAGGCGTGTTCGCCGGCATCCTGGCGATCGGGCTGCGCTCGATCGGCTTCTGCGCCAAGCTGCTCTACGAAGCGATCGAGGAGATCGACGAAAGCCAAGTCGAGGCGGTGCGCGCGACTGGCGCGAGCGGGGCGCAGGTCACGGCGTACGGCATCGCGCCGCAAGTCCTGCCGGCGTTCGCCGGCATTTCGGTGTTCCGTTGGGACATCAACATCCGCGAGTCGACGGTGCTGGGCCTGGTGGGCGCCGGCGGCATCGGCCTCCCACTCAACGCCGCGATCACCATGCTCGCCTGGACCCAGGTGTCGCTCATTCTGCTGATCATCATCGCAACGGTCGTCGTCAG